>NZ_JCBANG010000066.1:0-37259 GCF_059760905.1 Achromobacter sp. 1011811831 | reverse complement strand
ACCCGGCGCAAGCCGGGTCGCGGACGCTGCGCAGGCGGGAAGTGAAGCAGACGCCGGCCGCCTGAATCAGGCCGCCAGCCGCCCCTCGATCTTGACCTTGGTGGCCGGCAGGTCTTCGGGCAGGCGCTGCGCCAGCTGGCCGAACAGCTCGCCGTGCAGGGCCAGCTCGGCGCGCCAGGCGCCCTCGTCCACCGACATGATCTGCTCGAACTTGTCCGGCGTGAACTCCAGCCCGGTCCAGTCGATGTCCTGGTAGCTGGGCGACACGCCGAACACCTGGTCCACGCCCTGGGCCTGGCCGTCGATGCGGCCCAGCATCCAGCGCAGCACGCGCATGTTCTCGCCGAAGCCCGGCCAGACGAACTTGCCGTCCGGCCCCTTGCGGAACCAGTTCACGCAATAGATGCGCGGCAGCGTGGCGCCGGCCGCTTCCAGGCGCTTGCCCAGCTGCAGCCAATGGTTGAAGTAGTCGCTCATGTTGTAGCCGCAGAACGGCAGCATGGCGAAGGGATCGCGCCGCACCACGCCCTGCTGGCCCACGGCCGCGGCGGTGGTTTCCGAGCCCATGGTGGCGGCCATGTACACGCCTTCGACCCAGTTGCGGGCCTCGGTCACCAGCGGCACCGTGGTGGAACGGCGGCCGCCGAAGATGAAGGCGTCGATCACCACGCCTTCGGGGTTTTCCCATTCCGGATCGATCGACGGGCATTGCGCGGCCGGCGCCGTGAAGCGCGCGTTCGGATGCGCGGCCTTGCGGCCGGTCTGCTGCGCGATGGCGGGCGTCCAGTCCTGGCCCTGCCAGTCGATCAGGTGCTCGGGCGGCGTCTGGGTCATGCCTTCCCACCAGACGTCGCCGTCGTCGGTCAGCGCCACGTTGGTGAAGATGACGTTGGCCTTGAGCGTGGCCATGGCGTTGTAGTTGGTCAGCTCGCTGGTGCCCGGCGCCACGCCGAAATAGCCGGCCTCGGGATTGATGGCGTGCAGGCGGCCGTCGGCGCCCGGCTTGATCCAGGCGATGTCGTCGCCGATGGTGCTGACCTTCCAGCCGTCCATGCCCTGCGGCGGGATCAGCATGGCGAAGTTGGTCTTGCCGCAGGCCGACGGGAAGGCCGCCGCGACGTGGTACTTGCGGCCCTTGGGCGAGGTCACGCCCAGGATCAGCATGTGCTCGGCCAGCCAGCCCTGGTCGCGGCCCATGGTGGACGCGATGCGCAGCGCGAAGCACTTCTTGCCCAGCAGCGCGTTGCCGCCGTAGCCCGAGCCGAAGCTCCAGATCTCGCGCGTCTTGGGGTAGTGGACGATGTACTTGGTGGGATTGCAGGGCCAGGCCACGTCGGCCTCGCCGTCCGCCAGCGGCTTGCCCACCGAATGCACGCAGGGCACGAAGTCGCCGTCGGCGCCCAGCACGTCATAGACCTGCTTGCCCATGCGCGTCATGATGCGCATGTTGACGACCACGTAGGGGCTGTCGGACAGTTCGACGCCGATGTGCGCGATGTCCGAGCCCAGCGGGCCCATCGAGAACGGCACCACGTACAGCGTGCGGCCGCGCATGGCACCGTCGAACAGGCCGTCGAGCGTGGCGCGCATCTCGGCGGGATCGGCCCAGTTGTTGGTGGGGCCGGCGTCCTCGGCGCGGTCGGAACAGATGAAGGTGCGGTCCTCGACGCGGGCCACGTCGGACGGGTCGGAACAGGCCAGGAACGAATTAGGCCGTTTGGCGGGGTTCAGGCGGCGCATGGTGCCGGACTGCACCATCTGCTCGCACAGGCGGTCGTATTCCTGTTGCGAGCCGTCGCACCAGACCACCCGGTCGGGCTTGGCCAGCGCGACGACGCGGGCGACCCAGTCGATCAGTCCGCGGTGCTTCACATAGGCGGGCACGTTCAAGGCCGCCAGGCCCCCTTCCAAAGGCGTATTCATCGGGGTCTACTCCCTGCTTGTATTGGTGATGCTGCCAAGTGATACGGCCCCGTTCGGATAGGGGCCGTATGCGTTTGCGCCATCATACTTGCAGCGCCGGGCAGCCCGTCAACCCGCCCACATGGAGGAGTTTGTCACCGATTGAGACGCCTCAAACAAGCGCCACGGCAAGCTTGGGTCGGGCTCGCGCCCACGCGCCGCGCGCATGCGGCGGCGCGGCAATTCAGCGTCCGGCTGGCGCCCCTCACCCCTGCCGCAAGCGCTCGGCCAGAAAGTCCACGAACACGCGCAGCTTGGGCAAGGCATGCCGTGTTGCGGGCCACAGCAGCGAGAAGCGACCGCCCTCCTCGGCCCAGTCCGCCAAGGTCTCGACCAGCTTGCCGTCATGCAGCAATTGGCGCACGGCGAAGTCCGGCACATAGGCCAGGCCCAGTCCGGCCTCGGCGGCGCCCACCAGCGCCTCCACATTATTGAAGGCCAGCGCGGTGCGCAGCGGCGGCGCGGCGTCTTCCTGCGCGCCGCTGAATCGCCATTCCTGCAATTGCCCGTCGCCCGCATGGCGGAACGCCAGCCGCGCGTGTTCGCCCAGATCGACGGGCTTGAGCGGCGCGCCGCGCGCCGCCAGATAGGCCGGCGACGCCACCACCGCGAAGCGATAGGCGCCCAACGGCCGCGCCTTCAGGCGCGAATCGGCGAAGCTGCCGCTGCGCATGGCCACGTCCACCCCCTCGCCGATCAGGTCGACGATGCGGTCGCTGAAGTCCAGGTCCAGCTCGATCTCGGGATAGCGCCGAGTGAACTCGGGCAGCAGCGGCACCAGCATGCGATAACCGATGGCGGGCAGGCTGACGCGCAGCCGCCCGCGCGGCGACTGCCGGCCCCGCGTCACTTCGGCCTCGGCCTCTTCCAGCTCGCGGACGATGCGGGCGCAGCGTTCCAGGAACAGCTCGCCCTCCTCCGTCAGGCTGATGCGGCGCGTGCTGCGGTTGAGCAGGCGCACGCCCAGCCCGTCCTCCAGCCGCGCCACGCTCTTGCCCACCGCCGACGCCGAGATGCCCAGCTGCGCGCCGGCCGCCACATAGCTGCGCAGGCGCGCCGCGTGCACGAAGGCCAGGATTCCGCTCAGGCTTTCCATCGCTGCTCCTTCAGGAATGTCCAGGTCTTGCCGCGCCGGCCCGACCAGGCCTGGTTGATTTGGCCCTGGGCAATAAAGGAAATTTTGTCCTTTCAATGCGTCACTAAGACCTATTTTTCATTAATTGCGGCAATTTTATCCTTCTTGACCTTATCCACTCGATCACGCGGCCCGGCCGCGCCATAACCATGCCCCGCTCTTGCCCACCCCCGGAGCCCGCCCGCGCCTGGACCCTGCTGGCCGTCTGCACGGCCGCGCTGATATTGCCGTTGAGCTTCGCCGGCGGGGCGCTGGCCACGCCCGCCATCGGCCGCGACCTGGGCGGCGGCCCGCAGGCGCTGGCCTGGATCACCAATGCCTTCATGCTCAGCTTCGGCAGCCTGCTGATGGCTGCCGGCGCGCTGGCCGACGCCTGCGGCCACAAGCGCGTGTTCCTGGGCGGCGTGGGTCTGTTCGTGCTGATGTCGCTGGCGCTGGGCCTGGCGCCCGACACGATCTGGCTGGACGCGCTGCGCGCCGTGCAGGGCGCGGCCGCAGCCGCCGCGCTGGCCGGCGGCTCGGCGGCGCTGGGCCAGGCCTATCCCGACCAGGGCCGCACGCGCGCCTTCAGCCTGCTCGGCACCAGCTTCGGCGTGGGCCTGGCCGCCGGGCCGGTGCTGGCCGGGGCACTGCTGGACACACTGGGCTGGCGGGCGGTGTTCCTGTCGAGCGCGCTGGTCGGCGCGGTCGCGCTGGCGATCGCCGCGCCCACGCTGCGCGAATCGCGCGACCCTCGGGCAGCCGGCCTGGACTGGCGCGGCACGTTCGGCTTCACCGCCGCGCTGGCCTTGCTCACCTGGGGCATCCTGCAAGCGCCCGGCCGCGACTTGACGGACGCGCGCGTGCTGGCGCCGCTGGCCGGCGCCCTGCTATGCGCGCTGCTGTTCGTGCGCATCGAGCGCCGCGTCGCGCGGCCCATGCTGGATCTGTCCTTGTTCCGCCATCCGCGCTTCGTCGGCGTGCAGGCGCTGCCGGTGGCGACCTGCTATTGCTACGTGGTGCTGCTGGTGTTGATGCCGATGCGCTTCATCGGCATCGACGGCCTCGGCGAAATCCAGGCCGGGCTGGCCACCGCCGCGCTGTCCCTGCCCATGCTGTTCATGCCCAGCGTGGCCGCGTGGCTGGCGCGCAGCGCCTCGCCCGGCCTGATCTCGGCCCTCGGCCTGCTCGCGGCCGCCGCCGGCCTGTGGTGGCTCGGCGCGGTCGACATCCGCGCCTCGGCGCTGGCCGCCGTCTGGCCCATGCTGTTGATCGGCGCGGGCGCCGGCCTGCCCTGGGGCCTGATGGACGGCCTGGCCATGAGCGTGGCGCCGCCCGAACGCGCCGGCATGGCCGCCGGCATCTTCAGCACCACCCGCGTCGCCGGCGAAGGCATCGCGCTGGCCAGCGTCAACGCGCTGCTGGCCGGCCTGATCCGCCACCGGCTGGACGCCATCGACGGCCTGTCGCAGGTCGCCGTCTCGGCGCAATACCTGGCCGCCGGCGATCTGACCGGCGCGCTGGCACTGAATCCACACGCCGCGGCGCTGCTGCCGCAGGCCTATGACGACGCGTTCCGCTGGCTGCTGCACGCGCTCATCGTCATCACGCTGGCCGGCGCGGCGGCGGCGGCAAGCCTGCTGCGCGAGCCTCCCGACCGGCGCGGCGCGGGCATGACAGGCGCCGGCGCGGGCAACGATTAAGATTCGGGGTTGCCGCAAGGAAGTACCCAAGGATGCGCATGCCCCCGCCCCAACCCATGCCGAA
The DNA here is from genome assembly GCF_059760905.1 of Achromobacter sp. 1011811831. Taxonomy (NCBI): domain Bacteria; kingdom Pseudomonadati; phylum Pseudomonadota; class Betaproteobacteria; order Burkholderiales; family Alcaligenaceae; genus Achromobacter; species Achromobacter sp. 1011811831. Next base: position 32,416 of record NZ_JCBANG010000066.1, on the reverse strand, counting down.
CCGCAGCGCATGGAAACCTGAAATCGTCGCCACGCTGATGCTCGCCCTGCCGCTGGTGCTGAGCAACCTGGCCCAGATCGCCATGACCGTCACCGATGTGATGTTCATCGGCCGCCTGGGCTCGCAGCAGCTGGCCGCCAGCGCGCTGGGCGCCAACCTGTATTCGGCCATCGCCTTCTTCGCGCTGGGCCTGGTCAGCGCCACCGCGCCCATGGCCGCGCGCGCCGAAGGCGCGCGGCGCAACGCCGTGCGCGACGTGCGGCTGACGGTGCGCCAGGGGTTGTGGACCGCCGTGCTGATCTCGCTGCCGGGCTGCCTGGCGCTGTGGCACGGCGAACAGATCCTGCTGCTGCTGCGCCAGCCGCCCGAGCTGGCAGCGCTGGCCGGTGAATACCTGCGCGCCCTGCTCTGGGCCATGCCGCCGTTCCTGGGCTTCCTGGTGCTGCGTTCATTCCTGGCCGCGCTGCAAAAGCCGCGCTGGGCCTTCATCGTGGCGGTAGCGGGCATCGGGTTCAACGTGTTCGGCAACTGGGTGCTGGTGTTCGGCAACCTGGGCGCGCCCGCCCTGGGCCTGGTCGGCGCGGGCGTGGCCAGCGCGCTGGCCAGCCTGTGCCTGTTCCTGGGCCTGGCGCTGGTGGTGCTGCGCGACCGACGCTTCCGCCGCTACCGGCTGTTCGGCGATCTGCTGCAACCGGACTGGCAACGGCTGGCCGCGTTCTGGAAGCTGGGCCTGCCCATCGGCGTGGCCACCGCCTTCGAGGTCACCATCTTCAACGCCGCCGCCTTCCTGATCGGCTGGCTGGGCGAAGCGGAGCTGGCCGCGCACGCCATCGCCATCCAGATCGCCAGCGTGACCTTCATGATTCCCTACGGCGTGGCGCAGGCCGCGACCGTGCGCGTCAGCCACGCGCAGGGCGCCGGCGATGCGTCCGGCGTGGCGCGCGCGGGCTGGAGCGCGTTCGGGCTGGGCATCGGCTCCATGGCCATCGCCGCGCTGCTGATGGTCACGGTGCCCTATCTGCTGGTGTCGGCCTTCATGGACGTGCGCGACCCGGCCAACGCCCGCGTGCTGGGCTTCGCGGTCGGCTACCTGGCCGTGGCCGCGATATTCCAGATCGTCGACGGCGCGCAGGTGCTGGGCGCGGGCATGCTGCGCGGCCTGCACGATACTCGCGTGCCCATGGTCTACGCCGCGATCGGCTATTGGGGCGTGGGCCTGCCCAGCGGCGCCTGGCTGGCCTTCGAGGCGGGCTGGCGCGGCGTGGGCATCTGGAGCGGGCTGGCGATCGGCCTGACCGTGGTGGCGGTGCTGATGGTGCAGCGCTGGACGCGGCGCGAGCGCCTGGGGCTGGTGGCGCGCGCGGCCTGACGTCCACGCACCGGCCCATGCGCGAAGGCGCGCGCGGCCGCCGCGGACCTGCGTGCCATAATCGGCCGAGCGTCATCTGGAAGCCTCATGCCCGCCACCCCTGCCCCCACCTTTCCGCCGCTGAACGCCGAGCGTCTCTGGTCCCGCGTCGAAACCCTGTCCCGCTACACCCTGCCCGGCCAGCCCTGGACGCGGCGCGCCTTCTCGCCGCTGTTCGATGAAGCGCGCGCCTGGCTGCGCCAGGAGTTCCAGGCCGCCGGCCTTGCCACGCGGCTGGACGCCGGCGGCAACCTGGTCGGCGCGCGCGCCGGCGGCGATCCCGCGCGCAAGCCCATCGTCACCGGCTCGCACTGCGACACCGTGCTGAGCGGCGGCCGCTACGACGGCATCATCGGCGTGCTGGCGGGCATCGAGGTCGCGCACACGCTGAACGAGCACGGCATCGCGCTCAAGCATCCCTTCGAGGTCATCGACTTCCTGTCCGAGGAGCCGAGCGACTACGGCATTTCCTGCGTCGGCAGCCGCGCGCTCAGCGGCAAGCTCGACGCGGCCATGCTGGCCGCGCGCAATCCCGAAGGCGAAACCCTGGCGCAGGCCATTGCCCGCATCGGCGGCGACCCGGCCGCGCTGACCGCGCCGCTGCGCCCGGCCGGCGGCACCGCCGCCTTCGTCGAGCTGCACATCGAACAGGGCCCGGTGCTGGAAGCGCGCGGCCTGCCCATCGGCGTGGTCACCAACATCGTCGGCATCCGCCGCGTGCAGATCACGGTCGAAGGCCAGCCCGACCACGCCGGCACCACGCCCATGGACATCCGCCGCGACGCGCTGGTCGGCGCGGCCCGCATCATCGACGGCGCGCATCGCCAGGCCAGCGCGGCCAGCGGCAAGCCCCATTACGTGGTCGCCACCGTGGGTCGGCTGTCGCTGACGCCGAACGCCGCCAACGCCGTACCCGGCCGCGTCGAGCTGACGCTGGAGATGCGCAGCGACAGCGACGCGGTGCTGGACGCGTTCCCCGAGACCCTGATGGCCGGCGTGGCCGAGGATCTCAAGGCGCTGCGCCTGAGCGCGAGCTTCATCGAACTCAGCCGCGCCCGGCCCACCGACTGCGCGCCGCTGGTGATGGACGCGGTGCAGGCCGCCGCCGGCCGGCTCGGCTACGACACGATGCGCCTGCCCAGCGGCGCGGGCCACGACGCCATGTACATGGCGCCCACCGGCCCGGCCGGCATGATCTTCATCCCCTGCCTGAACGGCCGCAGCCATTGCCCGGAAGAATGGATCGAGCCATCGCAGCTGCTGGACGGCACGCGCGTGCTGTACGAGACGGTGCTGGAGCTGGACCGGGTGCTGTCCTCGCGCTGAACGCGCGCGCCTGAGTCCCCGGCCGCGTCCGGGTTATGCGGCATGGCCGGCCCCCGCGCTGCCATAATGTGCGGCATCGCGCCCTCGCCGCGCCCGCCTCTTGCGACCATGGACCAGATCGAACTGAACGACGGCAACGCCGACCGCTATCTGCTGGACACGCCCGGCCTGTCCCTGCTGGTGTTCCACAGCCGCACCTGTGGCACCTGCCGCATCGCGCGCCAGGAACTGCCCTGGCTGGAACTGCCGCCGGTGCAACGCGTGTGCTGGATCGACGCTGGCGAGAACGGCGGCCTGGTCGAGCGCTATGAAGTCTTCCACCTGCCGTCCATGTTCCTGGTGCGCGACGGCGCCTTCTACGGTCCGGTGCAGGCCAGCCTGGCCGAATGGGACCTGCGCCAGCAGATCAGCCTGGCCCTGGACAGCTATCCGGCGGAACTGCCGTGACGGCCCCCGCCCCGCGCCGTCCGCTGGACGCGCTGGCCACGGGATCCATGCTGCTGCTGTGCCTGTGCTGGGGCTTCCAGCAGATCGCCATCAAGCTGGTGGCGGCCGACGTGGCGCCCATCATGCAGATCGGCCTGCGCTCGGCTTTCGCCGCGCTGGTGCTGGGCGTCGTGATGTGGCGCCAGGCCGGCACGCGGGCGCTGGCCGACGGCACCGCGCCGGCCGGACTGGCGGTGGGCCTGCTGTTCGCCGTGGAATTCCTGTTCGTGGCGCAGGGCCTGCTCTACACCACGGCCTCGCACATGTCGGTGTTCCTGTACACCGCACCGGTGTTCGCCGCGCTGGGCCTGCACTGGCTGCTGCCGGAAGAGCGCCTGACGCCGCTGCAATGGCTGGGCGTGGCGATCGCCTTCGCCGGCATCGCCGTGGCCTTCCTGGGCAAGGGCGGCCAGCAGGCCGCCAGCAACATGCTGCTGGGCGATGCGATGGGACTGATGGCCGGCCTGCTGTGGGGCGCGACCACGGTGCTGATCCGCAAGACGGCGCTGTCGGAAGCGCCGGCTGCCAAGACCCTGTTCTATCAGATGGCGGTGGCCGCCGTGCTGCTGCTGGCCTATGCCGCCGCCACCGGCCAGGCCGGTTTCCGCTACAGCGCCGCCGCGGTGCTGAGCGTGTCATTCCAGGCCGTGGCCGTGGCGCTGACCAGCTATCTGGCCTGGTTCTGGCTGCTGCGCCGCTACCTGGCGTCGCGCCTGTCGATCCTGTCGTTCATGACGCCGCTGTTCGGCGTGTCGTTCGGCGTGCTGATCCTGGATGAACCGCTGGACGCGGCCTTCGTGCTGGGCGCGCTGCTGGTGCTGGGCGGCATCCTGCTGGTCAGCGGCTCGGCGCTGCTGCGCGAGAAACTGCGCGGCCGGACGCGCTGAGGCAGGCCCGCGCGGCCAGCATCCCCCCTTTTGCCTGCTCAGGCGCGGCGCGCCGCCGCGCCAACCGATCCCAGCACCGTCAGCGCCGCGCCCGCCAGCACCAGCGCGAAACCCCACCAGTCCTGGGCGACCGGCCGGTCGCCCACCAGCGCCATGGCGCCCAGCACGCCCACCACCGGCACCGCCAGCGTGGTCAGCGAGGCCGTGGTCGCGCTGATGCGCTCGCTCAGCACGAACCACAGCAAGTACGCCACCGCCGTGCCCAGCACGATATGAAACGTCAGCGCCCCCGCGACCCGGGCGCTCCAGCCCCGCAGCGGAAACGATTCGCCCGCCAGCAGCATGCCGGCCAGCGCGCAAAGCGCCCCGATCGACAATTGCCAGGCCGTGACGACGGCGCGGTCGCCCGGCGCGGGCCAGCGCTTCAGGCAGACCGTGCCGGCGGCCCAGCCGAAGGCGGCGGTCAAGGGGAACACCAGTCCGCGCAACGCGGACGGATCGGTGCCGGACGCCGCCGCCCGCAGCGCCGGCCAGGCCAGCACCGCCACGCCCAATCCGCCCAGCAGCAGCGCCAGGGCCCGGCGGCCATCCAGCCGCTCGCCCAGCACGAAGCGGGCCAGCAACGCCGACATCATCGGCATGGTAAAGGTCAGCACCGCCGCGCGGGCGGTGCTGGTGCTGAGCTGGGCCCAGGCCACGGCCAGGTTGAAGACCGCGATCGACAGCAGGCCGCCGGCCACGATGCCGGGCCAGGCGGCGCGCGCGGGCAGGATGTCGGCGCGCCGCAGCCGCGCCAGCAGGAACAGCAGCAGCGCGCCGCTGCCCAGGCCCAGCAGCCGCAGCGTGAACGGCGGCAGCAGCGACAGGCTGATCTTCACCGCCGGCCAGTTCAACCCCCAGAACAGGGCCAGCGCAACAGGGATCAGGCGCAAGCGGCGCGCTCCCGCGCGATCAGCTCGGCCAGGCCGACGCGCTGTCCGCCTTCCGCGTCGAAGTTACCGGGGCTCAGCCAGCGCTCGTAGGCCGCGCGCAGCGCCGGCCATTCGCTGTCGATGATGGAGAACCAGGCCGTGTCGCGGCTGCGGCCCTTGTAGACCACGGCCTGGCGGAACACGCCCTCGAACTCGAAACCCAGCCGCGCGGCGGCAGTGCGCGACGGCGCGTTGAGGCTGTCGCACTTCCATTCGTAGCGCCGGTAGCCCAGCTCGTCGAACACGCGCCGCATCAGCAGGAACTGCGCCTCGGTGGAAATGCGCGTGCGCTTGAGCAGCGGCGAAAAGCTGACGAAACCTACCTCGATCACGCCGTTGGCCGGGTCGATGCGCATCAGCGACAGCGTGCCCACGGCCTTGCCGCTGGCCAGGTCGATGACGGCGTGGTGCAAGGGATCCTGCCCGGCCTCGGCGCGCTCGGCGAAGGCGCGGTACTCGGCCTCGCTGGCGAAGGGGCCGACCGACATATAGGTCCAGTCGCGGCCGTCCTGCGCCTGGCTGAAGGCCTGGTACAGCTCGGCGGCGTGGCGCGCCGCCGACAGCGGCTCCAGCCGGCAGTAGCGACCCACGGCCGGCGTCAGCGGCGGGCGCGGACGCGCCGTCCAGTCCGCCACGTCGGCGCCGATGGGTTGTTGGAAAGCATTGACTCGGGCTTGCATCGCGTGGCGCCTCTTCCGGTTTGGCCCGCGCCGCCGCCGGTGGCGGACGCGTTCGGCATATGCGCAAGATAAAGGAATCGTGGCATCATAAAAAGCGCCACGATCATTGAATTCGATAGAGCCATGAATCTTCCCCACGCCCTGCTCTCCAGCCCGCTGGCGCGCGGCCATGGCGCCGCGCCGCGCCAGCGCCAACTGATCCAGCGGCTCAAGCAGGCCATCCTGGCGGGCCAATTGCCGGCCGGCGGCAAGCTGCCGTCCTCGCGCACGCTGGCCGACGAGCTGGAGATCTCGCGCAACACGGTGCTGATCGCCTACGAGCAGCTCACGGCCGAAGGCTATGTGGTGGCCGACCGGCAGGGCACGCGCGTGGCGCCGCTGTCGGCCGCCGCGGCCAGCGCCGCTCGGCAGGCCGAGCCGCCGCAGCCGGCGGCCTTCACCGCCACGCGGCTGGGCCGCATCGCCTCCACCCGCGTGCCCAACGACGGCGCCCTGCCGCTGACGCCGGGCACGCCAGCGCTGAACCAGTTCCCCGTCAACGCCTGGCGCCGCGCGCAGGACCGCGCGCTGCAGGCCGCGCCATTCGCCACGCTGGGCTACGGCCATCCGATGGGCGAGCCGGCGCTGCGCGCCGCCATCGCCCAATACCTGCGCGTCTCGCGCGGGGTGCGCTGCGACGCCTCGCACGTGGTCATCACCGAGGGCGCCCAGGGCGCGCTGGCGCTGTGCGTGCAGTTGCTGACCAATCCCGGCGACACCGCCTGGCTGGAGGAACCCGGCTATCGCGGCGCCAAGTCCGCCTTCCACGCCGGCGACCTGGATGTGGTGCCGATGCGCGTGGACGCCGACGGCCTGGCCATCCCCGATGAGGCCTGGCGCAAGCCGCCGCGCCTGATCCAGGCCACGCCCACGCACCAGTATCCGACCGGCGCGGTGCTGTCGGTGGCGCGCCGCCTGGACCTGCTGGAACGGGCGCGCCGCGCCGGCGCCTGGATCATCGAGGACGACTACGACAGCGAATTCCGTCACCAGGGCGAACCCATCGCCGCCATGCAGGGGCTGCTGCCGGACGCCCCGGTGCTGTACGTGGGCACCTTCAGCAAGACCATGTTCCCGGCGCTGCGGCTGGGCTTCCTGGTGCTGCCGCCGGCGCTGGCGGCCAGCGCCACGCCGTCCATCATCGAAATGCTGCGCGGCGGCCACCGGCTGGAGCAGCTGACCATGGCGGCCTTCATCGAGAACGGCCAGTTTTCGCGCCACCTGGGACGCATGCGGCGCCTGTACCGCGAGCGGCAGGCGGCGCTGCGCGACGCGCTCGCGGCGCACATGGACGTGGATCATGAAGTGCTGGGCGGCCACAGCGGCCTGCACCTGACGGTGCGCCTGCCGCCCTGCTTTCCGGATGCGCGGATCGCGGAACAGGCGCGCGCCGCGGGCATGAGCCCCAACGCGCTATCGTCCTTCGCCGTCTCGCCGCTGCGCGAGGACAACGGACTCGTGATCGGCTATGGCAACACCGGCGCCGAACGTTTTCCGGCGCTGGTCAAGCGCCTGGCCAGGCTGGCGCGGGAAGCGCGGCTGGAACAGGACTAACAGGACTCGTCCGTCCAGCGGCCGGCCGGCAAGAACGTCCGGGCATGGCGGGACGGCGGGATGACGGAATAACGGGCGCGAATCCTCAGCCGGCGCGCGCCGTCAGGCGCGGAAAGCGCGCCAGCACGGCGTCCAGCGTCAGGCCGGCCAGGCTGTCGACCTGCGCCAGCGCGCCGCCGCGCTCATGGCCCTGCGCCAGCTCGCGCAGATCCGGCCCGACCGCCAGCACGTGGCAGCCCGCTGCCAGCGCAGACGCCACGCCGGCGGGTGAATCCTCGATGGCCAGCGCCGCGTCGGCGGCGATATCCAGCCGCTCCAGCGCCAGCCGGTAGGGCTGCGGATCCGGCTTGGGCCGCTCCACGTCCTCGCGCGTGACCCAGGACTGGAACGGCGCATACGCCAGCTGCTCCAGGGCCGTGCGCACGATGGCCGCGTAGGATGACGTCACCAGGGCCGAGCGCAAGCCGCGCTGATGCTGCTCGCGCAACAGGCCGCGCACGCCGGGCATCCACGGCACATGCCGCGACAGCGCGTCGCGCACGGCATCTCCCAGGCCGCGCCGCAACTCGTCGACCGAGAACCGGACGCCGGTCACCTCAGCCATCACATGGGCCGCCAGCTCCAGGTTGCCGCCCAGCAGCCGCCTGCTGGCCGCGTCGTTCCAGGGCAGCTTGCGGGCATTGAGGAAGGTGTATTCGCTGCGCCGCCACAGCTCGCCGGAATCGACCAGCGTGCCGTCGAAGTCCCACAGCAGCGCGTAGCCGGCGGCGCTCATGCGTTCCAGCTCAGCATGACAGGACGCTCGCGTTCCCAGCCCAGATGGGCGATGCCCAGCGTGCCCAGCCGGAACAGGGCCGCCTGCGCCGGCTCCAGCCCCAGCCAGCGCGCGGCCACCAGCCGGATCAGGTGGGCGTGCGCCACGGCCAGCACCCGGCGGTCGGCCGACTGGCGCACGTCGCGGATGAAACTGTCGACCCGGTGGGTCATGGCGGCCAGCGTCTCGCCGTTGGGCACGGGATCGGTCCAGACATGCCAGTGCGGCGCGTCGGCGCGGATCTCGGCGGTGGTCTTGCCTTCGTAGTCGCCGTAGTCGCGCTCGACCAGCCGCAGATCCAGCGTCACCTCGCCCAGGGCCAGCAGCTCGGCCGTGCTGCGGGCGCGCTGCAAGGGGCTGGACACGATGCGGTCGTAGTTGCCCTGTGCCAGCCGGGGTCCCAACGCGCGAGCGGATGCCTGGCCGTCGGCGGTCAGGGCCAGGTCGGTCAGGCCGGCATAGCGGCCAAGGCGGCTCCATTCGGTTTCACCGTGACGCAGCAGCACCAACTCAACCTGGCGCGGAACGGGTGATGCTGAATTAGGGCCTGAGGGATGCCTCATGGGGAATGCCGCCTCGATCTGACGTGATCGCGGGCGCGGGACGCGCCAGCAAAGGGGCGATCGTAGCAACGGCCGCCCACGTCCGGGTCGACATTTTGTGCGAGCAATTGGTGATGTTTAATCACCATTAGCGCAAACACCGCGAGCGCGCCGGGCGCGCGCCGCGGCACGGCTCAGCGCCGCGATTCCAGCGCCATCCTCACGGCCAGGCCGGCCAGCACGGTGCCCATCAGCCAGCGCTGCGCCACCATCCACAGGGGCCGGCCGGCGAGAAAGCCGGCAATGGAACCCGCCATCAGCGCGATCAACGCGTTCACCGACAGGCTCACCGCGACCTGGGTCATGCCCAGCGCCAGCGACTGCGTCAGCACGCTGCCGTGGTCGGGCTGGATGAACTGCGGCAGCAGCGACACGTACATGACGGCGATCTTGGGATTGAGCAGGTTGGTCACCAGCCCCATGGTGAACAGCGTGCGCGGCGAGCTGCGCGGCAGCTCGCGCACCTGGAACGGCGAACGGCCGCCGGGCCTGACGGCCTGCCAGGCCATGTAGAGCAGGTACAAGGCGCCGGCGTAGCGCAACGCGTCGTAGGCATAAGGCACCGCCATCAGCAGCGCCGTGATGCCGAAGGCCGCGCAACCCACGTAAAAGATGAAGCCCACGGCCACGCCCGCCAGGGAGATCAGCCCGGCCTTGGGGCCCTGGGATATCGAGCGCGACACCAGGTAGATCATGTTGGGGCCGGGCGTGAGCACCATGCCCAGCGCCACCAGGGCGAAGGTCAGGAGGTTGGCGAGGTCGGGCATGGCGGATTGGCGGCGGGCGCGTGAAATCAGGAAGCGTCGACGATATCGGAAATCTGTATCGGAACAGGCGTTTTTCTGGCGCCCGGCCTCGCCTCGCGACCAGCCTGTCGGCCTTGTCACCCGCCGTTGGCTGGCCCCGTTCGCCTACGCCACCGCCGTGCGCATCGTGACGAACTCCTCGGCCGCGGTCGGATGGATGCCGATGGTGTCGTCGAACACCTGCTTGGTCGCCCCGGCCTTGAGCGCCACGGCCATGCCCTGCACGATCTCGCCGGCATCGGGCCCGACCATGTGCACGCCCAGCACGCGATCCGTCTTCGCGTCCACCACCAGCTTCATCAGCGTCTTTTCCTGCGACTCGGTCAGCGTCAGCTTCATCGGCCGGAAGCGGCTTTCGTACAGCTTGACCTCGTGGCCGGCCTCGCGCGCCTGCTCGGTGGTCAGGCCGACCGTGCCGATGTTGGGCAGGCTGAACACCGCCGTCGGGATCAGCGCATAGTCGACCTTGCGGTACTCGGCGGGGCGGAACAGGCGGCGCGCCACGGCCATGCCCTCGGCCAGCGCCACCGGCGTGAGCGGCACGCGGCCGATCACGTCGCCGATGGCCAGGATGGACGGCTCGGCCGTGCGGAATTCGTCGTCCACTTCGATGAAGCCGTTCTTGCCGATCTTGACCGCCGTGTTCTCCAGGCCCAGCTTGTCCAGCATGGCGCGCCGGCCGGTGGCGAAGAACACGCAGTCGGTCTCGACCACCGAGCCGTCTTCCAGCGTGGCCGCCAGCGTGCCGTCGGCGCGCTTGTCGATGCGGGCGACGTTGGCGTTGAAGCGCAGGTCGATGCCCTTCTTGGTCAGCTCGTCGCGCAGGTGCTCGCGCACGCCCTGGTCGAAGCCGCGCAGGAACATGGGGCCGCGATAGATCTGCGTGGTCCGCGCGCCCATGCCGTTGAAGATGGAGGCGAATTCCACGGCGATGTAGCCGCCGCCCACCACCAGCACGCGGCGCGGCAGCGCTTCCAGGAAGAAGGCCTCGTTGGACGTGATGGCGTGTTCCTTGCCGGGGATGTCCGGCACCTGCGGCCAGCCGCCGGTCGCCACCAGGATGTGCTCGGCCGTGTGCGTCTGGCCGTTGATCTCGACTGTGTGCGGATCCTTGATGCGGGCATGGCCTTCCAGCAGCGTCACGCCGCTGTTGACCAGCAGGTTGCGGTAGATGCCGTTCAGGCGCTCGATCTCGCGGTTCTTGTTGGCGATCAGCGCGGGCCAGTCGAAGGACGGCTCGCCCGTGCTCCAGCCGAAGCCGCTGGCCTGCTCGAAGTCCTCGCTGTAGTGGGCGCCGTAGACCAGCAGCTTCTTGGGCACGCAGCCCACGTTGACGCAGGTGCCGCCCAGGTAACGGCTTTCCGCCACCGCCACGCGCGCGCCGAAGCCGGCCGCGAAACGCGCCGCGCGCACGCCGCCGGAACCGGCGCCAATCACAAACAGGTCGAAATCGAATGCCATGGTGTCCTCTGCGCGGCCCCCGCGAGGGCCGCTGTCACTGTCAGGGAAAAGCCGTATTTTGCACCAGTCGCCATCCGGCCCGCCCGAACGGCGCGAACGCCGTCCAGATGGTGAAAAACACCGCTCCAGGGTAATCCGAACCCAGATCGGACAGGGTACGAATCACCCTTTCATCCGCAAACCCCTGATTTTCCGTGCCCTTTTCCCTGGCACGAATTTCGCATCTGTCCCTGCACCCATCAACTGCAACATCTGGAGGGTGTACCCAAAATGGGCCCATACCGAAAACTATGGTTCACGCTGATCGCCGTACTGGCGGTCACTTTCTCGCTGCTCGGTTTCTACGGCGGCGAAGTCTACCGGCAGGCGCCGCCCATCCCGCAGGCCGTGGTCGCGGCCGACGGGCAACGCCTGTTCGGCCGCGACGACATCCTGGACGGGCAGACCGCCTGGCAGTCGGTGGGCGGCATGCAGCTGGGCTCGGTCTGGGGCCACGGCGCCTACCAGGCGCCGGACTGGACCGCCGACTGGCTGCACCGCGAGCTGAGCGCCTGGCTGGACTTGGCCGCGCGCGAGGCGCACGGCCAGCCCTACGCCGAACTGCCCGCGCCGGCCCAGGCCGCGCTGCGCGAAACCCTCAAGGCCGAGTACCGCGGCAACCGCGTCAACGCGGACGAGGTGCTGACGGTCAGCGCGCGCCGCGCGCGCGCCATCGCCCAGACCGCCGCCTACTATGACCAGCTGTTTTCCGATGCGCCGGCGCTGCACACCAGCCGCGAGCATTTCGCGATGAAGGAGAACACCCTGCCCGACGCCGGCCGGCGCGAGCAGCTGACGCGCTTTTTCTTCTGGACCGCCTGGGCCGCCGCCACCGAGCGCGAGGGCGCCAAGGTCACCTACACCAACAACTGGCCGCACGAGCCGTTGATCGGCAACGTGCCCAGCAGCGAGAACGTGATGTGGTCCATCATCAGCGTGGTCGTGCTGCTGGCCGGCATCGGCCTGCTCATCTGGGCCTGGGCCTTCCTGCGCGGCAAGGAGGAAGACGAGCCCGAGGCGCCCAGGCAGGATCCGCTGAGCACCTTCGCGCTGACCCCGTCGCAGCGCGCGCTGGGCAAGTACCTGTTCCTGGTGGTGGCGCTGTTCGGCCTGCAAGTGCTGCTGGGCGCCTTCACCGCGCACTACACGGTGGAGGGCCAGAAGTTCTACGGCCTGGACCTGTCGCAGTGGTTCCCGTATTCGCTGGTGCGCACCTGGCACATCCAGAGCGCGCTGTTCTGGATCGCCACCGGCTTCCTGGCCGCCGGCCTGTTCCTGGCGCCGCTGATCAACGGCGGGCGCGATCCGAAGTTCCAGAAGATCGGGGTGGACATCCTGTTCTGGGCGCTGGTGGTCGTGGTGGTCGGTTCGTTCACCGGCAACTACCTGGCGATCGCGCAGATCATGCCGCCCGAGCTGAATTTCTGGCTGGGCCACCAGGGCTATGAATACGTGGATCTGGGCCGGCTGTGGCAGATCGGCAAGTTCACCGGCATCTGCTTCTGGCTGGTGCTGATGCTGCGCGGCATCGTGCCCGCGCTGCGCCAGCCCGGCGGCGACAAGAACCTGCTGGCGCTCCTGACCGCCTCGGTAGGCGCCATCGGCCTGTTCTACGGCGCCGGCTTCTTCTACGGCGAACGCACCCACCTGACCGTGATGGAATACTGGCGCTGGTGGATCGTGCACCTGTGGGTGGAAGGCTTCTTCGAGGTCTTCGCCACCACCGCGCTGGCCTTCATCTTCTCGACGCTGGGACTGGTGTCGCGACGCATGGCCACCACGGCCAGCCTGGCCTCGGCCTCGCTGTTCATGCTGGGCGGCATCCCCGGTACCTTCCACCACCTGTACTTCGCCGGCACCACCACCCCGGTCATGGCCATCGGCGCCAGCTTCTCGGCGCTGGAAGTGGTGCCGCTGATCGTGCTGGGCCACGAGGCCTGGGAGAACTGGCGCCTGAAGACCCGCGCGCCCTGGATGGCCGACCTGAAGTGGCCGCTGATGTGCTTCGTGGCCGTGGCCTTCTGGAACATGCTGGGCGCGGGCGTGTTCGGCTTCATGATCAACCCGCCGATCTCGCTGTACTACATCCAGGGCCTGAATACCACGCCGGTCCACGCGCACGCGGCCCTGTTCGGCGTGTACGGTTTCCTGGCGCTGGGCTTCACGCTGCTGGTGCTGCGCTACATCCGTCCGCAATACGCGCTGAATCCCGGCCTGATGAAGCTGGGCTTCTGGGGCCTGAACATCGGCCTGGCGCTGATGATCTTCACCAGCCTGCTGCCGGCCGGACTGATCCAGTTCCACGCCAGCGTCAGCGAGGGCATGTGGTACGCGCGCAGCGAAGCCTTCATGCAGCAGGACATCCTGAAAGCCCTGCGCTGGGGCCGCACCTTCGGCGACGTGGTATTCCTGCTGGGCGCGCTGGCGCTGGTGGCGCAGGTGATCCTGGGCCTGGCCAGCGGCAAGCCGGCCGCGCCCAAGCCCGGCCTGCAGACCCGTCCAGCTCGCGGCTGACGCCGGAACCGGCGGCGACACGCAAGCTGCCGGCCCCGCCGAGGACAGGGTCCCCGGCGGGGCCTTTGCGTTTCCGGCACGGGCGTTGTCCTGCCTGCGCCAACTTGCGCCAGCGCAAAGAGGCCGGACCCGGCACCGGGTCCAATATCCGCATGCGCCGGAGCCTGCCGGCTCCGGGCGTCGAGGAGCTTACGCATGCACGCCCGCCCGCTGGTCCTGGCCTTGCTGTTGTCGCTGTCCGCCTGCGGCGGCGACCGGCCCCGCGCTCCCCTGCCCCCGATGAGCCGGCTACCGCCGGGCGAGGTCTCGTACACGCCGCCCGGCGAGGCGCTGCGCAAGGGTTATCCGGTGACGCCCGCGCCGCTGACGGCGCGCTTTCCGAACGGCCTTGCCATCATGACGCGCCAGGTCAGCCAGGCCGAGTATGCGGCCTGCGTGCGCGCCGGCGGCTGCAGGACGCCCGACCCCGCGCAGCGCGACGCCACGGCGCCGGACATGCCGGCCGCCGGCATCAGCTGGAGCGACGCCTCGGCCTATGCCGCCTGGCTCTCGGCCGCCACCGGCCGCCAGCTGCGGCTGCCGACCTATGCGGAATGGGTCTACGCGGCCGGCCCGGCGTTCATCGACGATGCGCTCGCCCCGTCAGCCGACGACGGCGATCCTGCGCAGCGCTGGCTGGCCGAATACGACCAGCAGGCGCGGCGCGCGCAGGCGGGTGAGTCCGTCGAGCTGCGACCCTTCGGCGGCCACGGCGCCAATCCGGCCGGATTGCAGGACATGGCCGGCAGCGTGTGGGACTGGACCAGCGACTGCCACACGCGCCGCGTGCTGGACGCGGCGCCCGGCGAGGCCGGACAGGAGGCAGGCAACTGCGGCATCCGCGTGGCCGCCGGCCGGCATATCGCCTACCTGCCGGACTTCATCCGCGACCCCAAGAGCGGCGCCTGCTCGGTGGGCCTGCCGCCGGCCAACCTCGGCCTGCGGCTGGTGCTGGCGGACTAGGGCGGGTGCGCGCCGGACAGCAACTGCTGGTACAACCTGGCATCCCCGTCGTCGTAGCAACAGAACACCACGCGGCGCAGCGACGATCCTTCGTTTTCCTGCATGGCCTGCCGGACCGCGGCCACCGCGATGGCCGCGGCCTCCTGCTTCGGATAGCCGTATACGCCCGTGCTGATGGCGGGAAACGCGATCGAGCCCAGGCCCTTTTTCACGGCCAGGCGTATGGACTCGCGGTAGCAGGAAGCCAGCTTCGCCGCCTCGTTGTTCCCGCCGCCCTCCCACACCGGCCCCACCGTATGGATCACGTGACGCGCCGGCAGCCGGTGGCCGGCGGTGATCTTGGCCCGGCCGACCTCGCAGCCGCCCAGCCTGGAACATTCTGCCAGCAAGCCCGGCCCCGCCGCCTGGTGTATCGCGCCATCCACGCCGCCCCCGCCCAGCAGCGAGGGCTTGGCGGCATTGACGATCGCATCGACGCTCATCCTGGTGATATCGCCGGTGACATGCTCCATCACCGACGCGGGCAGGCCCGGGCGGGAAGCGGCGTCTGGCGGGACGCCGGACGGCGGCATGACGGACCCGCCATCCTGCGGCGAGGCGGATCGCGAGCCGCTGGCGGGCCTGCCGCCAGCGGCCGCGCCGGCGGGAACCGGCCGCGACACCTGATCGCTCAGCAGGCCCAGCCAACTCTGTTGCTGCCGAGGCAGCGGCTCCCTGAGCACGCGCGCGATTCCCGCGGCCACGGCGCTGCGGTCCCAGGACTGGAGCTCCGAAATCAGCCTGACCATGGCCGCTTCCTTCATCGCGGGCGTTGCGCCCGTGCGCTCCAGCCTGGCCCAGGCGTTGCGCAGCTGCCGGCGATAGTCCTCGCCTCGCTTGTCCTTCAGCGCGCAGCCAGTCAGGCATCCCAGCAGGTTCGCCATGTGGCGGTCGACAGCGCAGCGCTGCCCCTGGTCGCGCAACGCCACCCGACGCGCGGGGCTCATCGACAGCCGGCACGTCAAGGCCGTCAGCGCCGCCCTGACGGAACACAGGAACTTGCGCAAGCCGCCCAGCCTGGGGCCGGCGGCGGTCGCATCGGGCGGGGCGTACTGCACATTGCCGAACTTGCCGAGCGGCGCGGCTCGCGGGCTCAAGGCGCGCTCGGCCCGCCACTTCTGCATTTGCCGCGCTGAGTCATATAGGGAAATCATGCCGTCTCCACGAGGTGGTATTCATCCACGGCATGAGTAACCGGCCGGCCGGCGCGGGTTCCCGGCCCGCGCCCCGTCACGCCCCGCCACCGCCCGGTCCCGCGACGGGGAAGCAACGGCGAATCAGCCCGGCAGCGCGTGCGCCTCGATCCTCCGCGCCCCGTCCGCCGGCGGTCCATCGGTACAGGACAGACAGCCCGCGCAGTCGCGCAGCCCGGCCGGCGCCGCCGACGACAGCCGCGCCAGCGCCGCCGGCGAACGCAGCACCACGCGCTTGCGGCCGCAGTCGACGATGCCGCGCTGCTTCCAGTCGTTGAGCAGCCGGCTGACCGTGTGCAGCGTGGTGCCGGTCAGCTCGGCGATGTCCTGCCGCGTGATCGGAAAGCCGATGCCGATGCCGTCGGCCACCGGCTGGCCCGACTGCTCGAACAGGCGCAGCATGGCGCGCGCCACGCGCTGCTCGACCTCGTCGGTGGACAGTTCCTGGATGCGCAGGTGCGCGTCCTGCAGCCGCCGGCCCATGGTCTGCAGCGCGGCGGCGTTGAGCCGGGGATGGCTGGCGGCGAATTCATCCCAGGCCGCCGCCGGCCAGGCCAGGCAGACGCTTTCCTGCACCGCCGCCACCGATGCCGGATAACAGGCCTGGCGCATGGCCCGCGCCAGCCCGAACAGATCGCCCGGATTGACGTAGCGCACCAGCACCTGTTCGCCGTCCGGCGTGACCTGCGTCACCTTCAGGCAGCCGTGCAGCAGCACGAAAAAGTGCGCGGCCGGCTCGCCCTGATGGAACGCCGCCGCCCCCGCGTCCAGCCGGCAAGGCTGGGCGCCGAGCAAGGCGGCCCGCAATTCCGCCTCGGACAAGGGCCGGAACAGGTCCAGGTTGCACAGGAGGGCATGGCACAAGGGCGTGGGCATCGCGGTCCGTCCGGGTCGAGGTGGGCACGGTTCCATGGTGGCATCGCCCCCCTGGGCTGGCAATGCGCGCCCGGGCGCGTCCTGCCCCGCAGTTTGCGCTACAGCAAAGAAGGGGCGGCCCGCGTGGCCTTCAATGAAAGCGCCGGCTCGAACGGCTGTTGAGGAAACCGAAAACAGGAGTTGCACATGAAAGCCTTCCGCCCCACTTTGCTTGCCGCGGCCCTGATCGTCACGCTGCCCGCCAGCCTGGCGCATGCCCAGAACGCCGACCAGCTGCCCCGCGCCAAGGTCGCCCTGGTCGCCCCGCCGCAAGTCCACCCGCATGAGCAGGTGGCCAAAGGCGGCCCCAAGGTGGTCGAGTTCACCATGACCATCGAGGAAAAGAAGATGGTGATCGACGACAAGGGCACCACGCTGCAGGCCATGACCTTCGACGGCTCCATGCCCGGCCCCACGCTGGTCGTGCACGAGGGCGACTACGTGGAGCTGACCCTGGTCAATCCCGCTACCAACGCCATGCCGCACAACGTCGACTTCCACGCCGCCACCGGCGCGCTGGGCGGCGCCAAGCTGACCAACGTCAACCCCGGCGAGCAGGCCACGCTGCGCTTCAAGGCCGACCGCAGCGGCACCTTCGTCTACCACTGCGCGCCCGAGGGCATGGTGCCCTGGCACGTGGTGTCCGGCATGAGCGGCACTCTGATGGTGCTGCCGCGCGACGGCCTGAAGGATCCCGAGGGCAAGCCGCTGCGCTACGACCGCGCCTACACCATCGGCGAGTTCGACCTCTACATCCCCAAGGACGAGAAGGGCAAGTACAAGGACTACAAGACGCTGGCCGAAAGCTACGGCGACACGGTGGAAGTCATGCGCAAGCTGACGCCGTCCCACATCGTCTTCAACGGCAAGGTCGGCGCGCTGACCGGCGCCAACGCGCTCACGGCCAAGGTCGGCGAAACCGTGCTGCTGATCCATTCGCAGGCCAACCGCGACACGCGCCCGCACCTGATCGGCGGCCACGGCGACTGGGTCTGGGAAACCGGCAAGTTCGGCAACCCGCCGCAGAAGAACCTGGAAACCTGGTTCATCCGCGGCGGCTCGGCGGGCGCGGCGCTCTACACCTTCAAGCAGCCGGGCGTGTACGCCTACCTGAACCACAACCTGATCGAGGCCTTCGAGCTGGGCGCGGCCGGGCACATCAAGGTCGAGGGCAAGTGGAACGACGACCTGATGAAGCAGATCAAGGCGCCCGGCCCGATCCCGCGCTGAGCCGCGCCCGCCCCGCAACCGCCCTTCGAGGACCGATGCCATGACCCAAGCAGCAAGACTTGCCCTGTTGGCCCTGCTGGCCGCCCTGCCCGTGGCGTCGGCCCGGGCGGACGCCACGGCCCAGACCGTCAACCCCGCCGGCGAAAAACTCTACAAGTCCGCCTGTGTGGTGTGCCATGCGTCCGGCGTGGCCAACGCGCCCAAGCTGGGCGACCGCCAGGCCTGGGCGCCCTACGCCACCCAGGGCGCCGACGCGCTGCTGGCCACGGTGCTCAAGGGCAAGGGCGCCATGCCGCCGCGCGGCGGCTCGTCGGCGGACGAGACCACCCTGCGCGCGGCCGTGGAGTACATGCTAAGCTCGGCGCGCTGATCCCGCACAGGCGCGGACGCCCTGGCGGCGGCCTTTCCCGGCGGGGCCTGAACCGCCTTGCGGGCCTGCGCCCGCCGCTCTGACCGCGAACCCCCGCGGTCGCCTTCCCGGAGTCCCCGTCATGCATCTCGAAACCTGGCTGGCCTTCCTGGGCGCCTCCGCCCTGCTGCTGGTGCTGCCCGGCCCCACCATCCTCACCGTCATCAGCTATTCCATCACGCACGGCCGGCGCGCCCGCCTGCCGCTGGTGCTGGCCGTGGCGCTGGGCGATTCCACCGCGCTACTCTTGTCGCTGGTCGGCCTGGGCGCGCTGCTGTCGGCCTCGGCCTTCTGGTTCACCGTGGTCAAGACCGTGGGCGGCCTGTACCTGCTGTACCTGGGCTTCAAGCTGCTGCGCGCCGGCGTGGCGCCGGCCACGCTGCCCCAGGCGGGCGAGGCGGGATCGCGCTGGAAGCTCTTTGCCAACACCTATCTGGTGACGGCGCTGAATCCCAAGGGCATCATCTTCTTCGTCGCCTTCCTGCCGCAGTTCATCGACCCGGCCGGCGACACGGTGCGCCAGATGTGGATCCTGTCGGCCACCTTCGTGACGTGCGCCGGCCTGAACGCCGCCGCCTACGCGCTGTTCGCCGGCCAGGCGCGCCGCCTGCTGGCCTCGCCGCGCGCGCAGCGCGGCTTCAACTTGGGCGGCGGCGCGCTGCTGTCGGCCGCCGGCGTCTGGGCGCTGCTGGCGCGGCGGGCCTGAGGCCCGCCGTACCCGTCAGGGCAAGGCCGCCGACACGGCCTCGGGATCGATGCCGTAGCGCTGGATGGCGTCCGCCGCCAGCTCCCTCGGCACCACGCCGTCGTCGGCCAGCGCCTTCAGGGCCGCCAGCGCGATGTGGTGGCGGTCCACCTCGAAGAACGCACGCAGCGCCTGGCGCGTGTCCGAGCGGCCGAAGCCGTCGGTGCCCAGCGTGACGTAGCGCCGCCCCGCCGTGAAGGGGCGGATCTGCTCGGCCACCGTCTTCATGTAGTCGGTCGCCGCCACCACTGGCCCCCGGGTCGCGGCCAGGCAGGTTTCGGCATAGCCGCGCCGCGCGTCCTGCAACGGATGCAGGCGGCTCCAGCGTTCGCACTCCTGGCCCTCGCGCCGCAGCTCGGTGTAGCTGGTGACGCTCCAGACGTCGGCCTGCACGCCGAAGTCCTGCGCCAGCAGGTCGGCCGCCGCCATCGCCTCGCGCAGGATCGCGCCGCTGCCGAGCAGCTGCACCCGCTTCTCGCCCGGCGCGCCCTCGCGCACACGATGCATGCCCTTCAGGATGCCTTCCTCGGCGCCTTCGGGCATGGCCGGATGCTCGGTCTTTTCGTTGATCAGGGTCAGGTAGTAGAAGACGTCTTCCTGCTCCTGGTACATGCGCCGCATGCCGTCCTGCACGATCACCGCGATCTCGTAGGCATAGGCCGGATCGTAGGCGCGGCACGACGGGATCACCGAGGCCAGCACGTGGCTGTGGCCGTCGTCGTGCTGCAGGCCCTCGCCTTCCAGCGTGGTGCGCCCGGAGGTCGCGCCCAGCAGGAAGCCGCGCGCGCGGATGTCGCCGGCGGCCCAGGCCAGGTCGCCCACGCGCTGGAAGCCGAACATCGAATAGAAGATGTAGAACGGGATCGTCGCCAGCCCATGCGTGCTGTGCGCCGTGGCGGCCGCGATCCAGGATGCCGTGGCGCCGGACTCGTTGATGCCTTCCTGCAGGATCTGCCCCTGGCGGTCCTCGCGGTAGACATTGAGCTGGTCGGCGTCCTGCGGCGTGTACAACTGGCCCACATGCGAATAGATGCCGACCTGGCGGAACATGGCGTCCATGCCGAAGGTGCGCGATTCATCGGGCACGATGGGCACCACGCGCTTGCCGATGCCGGGATCCTTCAGGAGCTGGCCCAGCAGCCGCACGAAGGCCAGCGTGGTCGAGAACTCGCGGCCCTCGCTGCTCTTGAGCAACGAGGCGAAGGCCTCCAGCGGCGGCGTGGCCAGCGGGCCGGGGCCGGCCGGACGGCGCGGCAGATGGCCGCCGGCGCGCTGGATGGCGGCGTCGAAATAGGCCTGCTCGGCGCTGCCGGGCGCCGGCTTGATGTACGGGATCTGCTCCAGCTGATCGTCGGGCACCGGAATGGAGAAGCGGTCGCGGAACGCGCGCACGGCCGGATCCGCCATCTTCTTCTGCTGGTGGTTGGTGTTGGCCGCCTCGCCGGCCGCGCCCATGCCGTAGCCCTTGACCGTCTTGGCCAGGATGACGGTGGGCCTGCCGGTGTGGCGCAGCGCGGCCGCATAGGCCGCGTATACCTTGGCCGGATCGTGGCCGCCGCGATGCAGCGCGCCGATCTGCTCGTCGCTCAGGTGCGCCACGCGCTCCAGCAGCACCGGATCCGCGCCGAAGAAATGCTCGCGCACATAGGCGCCGCCGCGCGCCTTGAACACCTGGTACTCGCCGTCCACGCATTCCATCATGCGGCGGCGCAGGCGGCCGTCATGGTCCTGGGCCAGCAGCGCGTCCCAGTCGCCGCCCCAGACCACCTTGATCACGTTCCAGCCGGCGCCGCGATACACGCTTTCCAGCTCCTGCATGATCTTGGCGTTGCCGCGCACCGGACCGTCCAGGCGCTGCAGGTTGCAATTGACCACGAAGATCAGGTTGTCGAGCTTCTCGCGGCCGGCCATGGCCACGGCGGCCAGCGTCTCGGGCTGGTCCTGCTCGCCGTCGCCCAGGAAGCCCCAGACCTTGCGGCCCTGCGCGGGAATCAGCTCGCGGTCTTCCAGGTAGCGCATGTAGCGCGCCTGGTAGGCGGCCATCAGCGGGCCCAGGCCCATCGACACGGTCGGGAACTGCCAGAAGCCCGGCATGGTGCGCGGGTGCGGGTACGAGGCCAGTCCGCCGCCGCCGATCTCGCGGCGGAAGCGGTCCAGCTCATCTTCCGACAAGCGGCCTTCCAGGTAGGCGCGCGCATAGATGCCGGGCGCCGAGTGGCCCTGGATGTACAGCATGTCGCCCAGGAACTCGGGCGTGGCGGCGCGGAAGAAGTGGCGGTAGCCGGTTTCGTACAGCGTGGTCGCCGACGCGTAGGTGGCGATGTGCCCGCCCACGCCCGAGGTCTTGCCGGCGCGCAGCACCATGGCCATGGCGTTCCAGCGCAGATAGGCGTCCAGCCGCAGCTCCAGGCCGGTGTCGCCGGGGAAGGCGTCCTGGGCCGAGGCCGGGATCGTGTTGATGTAGGGCGTGGTGTTGGGCGCGGCGTAGCGGCCCGCGCCAGCGCGGTCCTGGTCGATCAGCTGATCCAGCAGGTAGTGCGCGCGCGGCCGGCCTTCGTGCGCGACCACGGCCTGCATCGCGTCCAGCCATTCGCGGGTTTCCTGGGGATCGAGGTCCGTGGGTTCCAGCGGCATGTCCATGTGTGTCCTCCATGTCGGGCGCGAGCAAGGCGCCGGACCGGGTCCGTCATCGCCATTTCGCATTGTGAATTGCAATTGCATTATGTGCAATTGCAATCGTAGGAGGACTTCTAAACAATTGCAAGTGCAATTATTTGACGGCTGTGATCCGACGCGCGGGTGCGCGCTGCCCCTATGCGCGCGATGCGCGCATGCGAATGCGGCGCCAAGGCATCGCCGCCTTTACAATCCGGGCTGCACATTCCCACCGATGAATCAAGGAGCCGACCGCATGGCCACAGGCAAGCCCGATGCCTGGAGCCTCTTTCTGACCGCGCACGCGCTGGTGGTGGAAGAGATAGAAAAGCGACTGTCCGCCGCGGACCTGCCGCCGCTGGCCTGGTACGACGCGCTGTGGGCGCTGGAACGCGCGCCGGAAGGCACGGCGCGCATGTACGAAATGGCCGAGCGCATGGTGATCGCGCGCTACAACCTGACGCGCCTGATGGATCGCATCGAGGCCGCCGGCCTGGTCGAACGCTTCCGCTCGGAAGAAGACCGCCGCGCCACCTACGCGCGGCTCACGCCCAAGGGCCGCGCGCTGCGCCGCGAGATGTGGAAGGTATACGGACCCGCCATCGACGAGCTGTTCCTGTCGCAGCTGCCCGAATCGCAGCAGGACGCCATGGCCGAGCAATTCCGCCATATCGCGCGCCATGTGCGCGCGCTGTCGCGCTCAAAGGCCGGCTGAGCGTCGGCGCCCCGCCCCGGCATACCCCTCTACAACTGATCCAGCCCGTAGCGCCGCAGCCGGTCCAGGTCCAGCACCTTGATCTGGTTGTAGGCCAGCGCCAGCACGCCCTGGTCGGTCAGCGCCTGCAATGCCTGGTTCACGCGCTGGCGCGACAGGCCGGTCAGATAGCCCAGCTCTTCCTGCGAGATCGCCAGCGTCAGGTCGGTGGACGGATACAGCTGCGGATTGAACAGCTGCGCCAGCGACTGCGCCACGCGCGCGTCGGCGTCCAGCAGCCGGTGGTTCTGGATCGACGCGATGAATTCGCCCATGCGGTCGTTCAGCTGGCTGATGACGAAATGCGAGAACGGCAGGCTGGCCGCCAGCAGCGCGTGAAACGTGACGGTCGGCACCTGCATGACCAGCGAGGGCTGGATCGCCACCACGTCGTACTTGCGCAGCTCGCGCTTAATCACGCTGCCTTCCCCGAACCAGCCGCCGCGCGGCACGCCGGAGAACGTGCAGCTGCGGCCCGACTCGTTGTAGATGGCGAGCTTCAACAGCCCGCTGTGCACGCCCAGCCAGTGATCCGACGGCGCGTTGCGCCGCGCGATCCAGGCGCCGTTGGGCACATGCTCGGCGCGCGACGTGGCCAGCACCAGCTGCCGGTGCGCGGGGTCGAGCGCGCCGAACCAGGCGCAATTTCCGAAGAGCCTTGCAAGTTCTTCAGGGGAAACAATGTTTGAAACATCGGACATGGGAAGAACCGTGTAAAACTGGAGGTTTCCGCGCCGGCGGGCAGTCTGTCATGCAGGTGACAGACGCCATTTTCCGGCGGCCGATAAGCTAGGGCAAGGCGGATCCTGTGATCGCCGTCAACTGACGACCGCGATCATCCTCCGACAATGCCGACAAACCAGCGCCAGAAAAAGGCGCAACGCTGACAAGCGCGGGCAGCCGCGCCGGAAGGAGACACAAGCAATGAGCAGCATGTACGACCATGGGCTGGGCCGTCGCGACGCCAACTACGAGGCGCTCACGCCGGTGGACTTCATCGCCCGCGCGGCCGAAGTGTACGGCGACCGGCTCGCCGTGGTCCATGGCAAGGTGCGCCGCAACTGGCGCCAGACCTACGAGCGCGCGCAGCGCCTGGCCGGCGCGCTGGCGCAGGCCGGCATCAAGCGCGGCGACACCGTGGCCGTCATGCTGCCGAACATCCCGGCCATGGTCGAGGCGCACTTCGGCGTGCCCATGCTGGGCGCCGTGCTCAACACACTGAACACGCGTCTGGACACGCCCAGCGTGCTGTTCATGCTGGGCCATGGCGAGGCCCGCGCCCTCATCATCGACACCGAATACGCCGAACTGGCGCAGCGCGCCCGCGCCGAATTCCCGCACCTGGTCGTGATTTCCGTGCACGACCTGGACGGCGCGCCCGCCACCCTGCCCGGCGCGACCGACTACGACGCCTTCCTGGCCGCCGCGCCCGCCACGTTCGACTGGCAGCCGCCGGCCGACGAGTGGGACGCCATCGCGCTGAACTACACATCCGGCACCACCGGCGATCCCAAGGGCGTGGTCTATCACTATCGCGGCGCCTACCTGAACGCCGTCAGCAACATCCTTGAATGGGACATGCCCAAGCATCCGGTCTACCTCTGGACGCTGCCGCTGTTCCACTGCAACGGCTGGTGCTTCGCCTGGACCGTGGCCGCGCGCGCCGGCGTCAACGTCTGCCTGCGCAAGTTCGATCCCAAGACCGTGTTCGACCTGATCCGCGCCGAAGGCGTCACCCACTACTGCGGCGCGCCCATCGTGCAGAGCGCGCTGGCCAACGCGCCGGCCGAGCTGCGCGCCGGCATCACGCACACGGTCCGCACCATGGTGGCCGGCGCCGCGCCCGCGCCCGCCGTGATCGCCAAGATGAAGGAGATCGGCTTCGAGCTGACCCACGTCTACGGCCTGACCGAGGTCTACGGCCCGGCCGCCGTCTGCGCGCGCCAGGCAGCCTGGGACGCGCTGGAAGACGAAGAGCGCGCCCTGCTCAACGCGCGCCAGGGCGTGCGCTATCACCTGCAGGCCGGCGTGTCGGTGCGCGATCCCGAAACCATGCTCGAAGTCCCGCCCGACGAGCAGACCGTGGGCGAGATCATGTTCCGCGGCAACATCTGCATGAAGGGCTACCTGAAGAACGAGCGCGCTACCGAGGATGCCTTCGCCGGCGGCTGGTTCCACACGGGCGACCTGGGCGTGATGACGCCCGACGGCTACATCCGCATCAAGGACCGCAGCAAGGACATCATCATCTCCGGCGGCGAGAACATCTCCAGCATCGAGGTCGAGGACGCGCTCTACCGCCACCCCTCGGTGGCCGCCGTGGCCGTGGTCGCGATGCCCGACCCCAAGTGGGGCGAGACGCCCTGCGCCTTCGTCGAGCTCAAACCGGGCTGCAGCGCCACCGCCGAAGAAATCATCGCGCACTGCAAGCTGCTGCTGCCCGGCTTCAAGGTGCCGCGCGCGGTGCGCTTCGGCGAGCTGCCCAAGACCTCCACCGGCAAGATCCAGAAATTCGAACTGCGCGCGGCCGTGGGCGCCACCAGCGCCATCGACCTGTCCGGCCCCGCCGCCGATCCCAGCAAGTCCGCCTGATTCCAACGACAACCACATATCCAGGAGTTCCGACGCCATGCCGTACCAAGCCCCCGTCAAAGACATGCTGTTCGTGCTCAACCACCTGGCGGGCCTGCCCGCCGTGGCGGCCCTGCCCGGCTTCGAGGAAGCCACGCCCGACACCGCCCAGGCGGTGCTGGAGGAAGCTGCGCACTTCGCCGGCGAGGTGCTGGCCCCGCTAAACCAGCCCGCCGACCGCGAGCCCGGCGCCTGGCGCGATGGCGCCGTCACCACCGCGCCCGGCTTCAAGCAGGCCTTCCGCCAGTACGCCGAGGCCGGCTGGCAGGGCATGAATCATCCCGCCGAATACGGCGGCCAGGGCCTGCCCGGCCTGCTGGGCGCGGCCACCTCGGAAATGCTGAACGCCGCCAACCTGTCGTTCTCGCTGTGTCCGCTGCTGACCAACGGCGCCATCGAGGCGCTGCTGACCGCCGGCTCGGCCGAGCTGCGCGAGCGCTACATCGGTCCGATGATCTCCGGCAAATGGACCGGCACCATGAACCTGACCGAGCCGCAGGCCGGCTCGGACCTGGCCCTGCTGCGCTCGCGCGCCGAACCGCAAGGCGACGGCAGCTACCGCATCTCGGGCACCAAGATCTTCATCACCTACGGCGAGCATGACCTGTCCGAGAACATCATCCACCTGGTGCTGGCCCGCCTGCCCGACGCGCCCGAGGGCGTGAAGGGCATCTCGCTGTTCCTGGTGCCCAAGTTCCTGGTCAACGCCGACGGCTCACTGGGCCAGCGCAACGACGTGCACTGCGTGTCGATCGAGCACAAGCTCGGCATCAAGGCCAGCCCCACCGCCACGCTGCAATTCGGCGATGCCGGCGGCGCCGTGGGCTACCTGATCGGCCAGGAGAACCGCGGACTGGACGCCATGTTCATCATGATGAACGCCGCGCGCTTCGCCGTCGGCATGCAGGGCGTGGCCGTGTCCGACCGCGCCTACCAGCACGCGCTGGCCTATGCCGCCGAACGCGTGCAGAGCCGTCCGGTGGATGGCTCGTCGCGCGAGGCCGTGGCCATCATCCAGCACCCGGACGTGCGCCGCATCCTGGGCACCATGCGCGCCGTCACCGAGGCCGGCCGCGCGCTGGCCTACTACACGGCCGGCCATGCCGACCTGGCGCACGCCTCCCCCGACGAGAAGGCCCGCGCGCGCCACCTGGCGGTGCAGGAATACCTGGTGCCCATCGTCAAGGGCTGGTGCACCGAGATGTCGATCGAGGTCACCAGCCTGGGCGTGCAGGTGCACGGCGGCATGGGCTTCATCGAGGAAACCGGCGCCGCGCAGTACTACCGCGACGCGCGCATCCTGGCCATCTACGAAGGCACCACCGCCATCCAGGCCAACGACCTGGTGGGCCGCAAGACGCTGCGCGACGGCGGCGCCGTGGCGCGCTGGCTGCTGGACCAGGTGCGCCAGACCGAGGACGCGCTGCTGGCCCGCAACGAACCGGCCGCCACCCGCGTGGCCGGCCCGCTCAAGGCGGCCCGCGAGGCGCTGGCCAGCGCCGTGGACTACGTGCTGGCCAACGCGGCCAGCCATACCAACGCCGTGTTCGCCGCGGCCGTGCCCTACCTGATGCTGGCCGGCACCACGCTGGCCGGCTGGCAGATGGCGCGCGCGCTGCTGGCCAGCCTGGACCTCAAGCAGGAAGATCCCGAGTTCCACGCCGCCAAGATCGCCACGGCGCAGGCCTATGCGCTGCACAAGCTGCCCCAGGCGCCGGGGCTGGCCGCCGTGGTGCTGGGCTCGGGCGAGTACGAAGTGCAGCCCTGACCGGAACCGCCCCAGGCTGGCCGCGATCCACGGGCGGCCAGCCTGATCGCTCCCGCATCAACCCAGCGCGTCCTGGCACCGCCCCTCGCGCTGCCTCGCTGCCGCGCCGCGCGGCAGCGTCGCCAGCCAGAACAGCAGCGCCGCCGCGCTAAAGCCCGCGCCCAACCCGCACACGCCCAGCCAGCCGGCATGCGCGTATGCCGTCGTGGCCGCGATCGCGCCCAGGCCGCTGCCAGCCTCGTAGAACAGCATGTAGGCGCCAACCAGCCGGCTGTGCGCCTGCGCGCCGATGCTGAAGATCATGGCCTGGTTGGTCACGTGCAGCGCCTGCAGCGCCACGTCCAGCAGCAGCACGCCCAGCGCCAGCGCCCACAGGCTCCAGTCCAGCAGCGCCAGCGGAATCCAGGACAGGCACAGCAGCACGAGGCCCGCGCCCGTGGTGCGCTGGCCCTGCCCGACATCGGCCAGCCGGCCGGCGCGCGCCGCCATCAGCACGCCGGCCACGCCCACCAGCCCGAACGCGCCGATGGCCGTGTGGCTCAGCGCATGCGGCGGCGCCGACAGCGGCAGCACCAGCGCGGTCCAGAACACGCTGACGGCGGCGAACATCAGCAGCGCGATCATGCCGCGCAC
The DNA here is from genome assembly GCF_059760905.1 of Achromobacter sp. 1011811831. Lineage (NCBI taxonomy): Bacteria > Pseudomonadati > Pseudomonadota > Betaproteobacteria > Burkholderiales > Alcaligenaceae > Achromobacter > Achromobacter sp. 1011811831. The sequence goes on along the minus strand of NZ_JCBANG010000066.1, from coordinate 4,855 downwards.
CCGCAGCACCGGCTCGGTCAGCACCAGCGTATACATGGAACGCAGCAAGGCCCCATAGCCCATGCCGGCCGACGGCAGCCGGCGGCGCGGCAGGCCCAGCGCCAACGCCACCGCCAGCAGCGCGGACAGCGCGGCCGAGACCAGGTAGACCGCGCGCCAGCCCCACAGATCGGCCAGCGCGCCGGACAGGGTGCGCGCAAGCAGCAGGCCGATCACCACCCCGCCCTGGGCCGCGCCGACCACGCGGCCGCGCTCGCCGGGCGCGGCCAGCGCCGCCGACAGCGCCAGCAGACCCTGTGCCATGGCGGTGCCCAGCAATCCCAGCGCGGCCATGCCCGCCAGCAGCCAGCCGGCCCCCGACGCGGCGGCCACCGCCGCCAGGGCCAGCATCAGCAACACCAGCTGGCCGATCATCAGGCGCCTCCGGTCCAGCAGGTCGCCCAGCGGCACCACCAGCAACAGCGCCACGGCGCAGCCGATCTGCGTGGCGGTCACCACCATGCCCACCGCCGCCTCGTCCAGGCCGAACTCCCGGCCCATGGCGTCCAGCAGCGGCTGCGCGTAATACACGTTGGCCACGCTGAGCGCGCAGGCCACGGCCAGCAGCAGCACCCGCCAGCCAGGCATGGGACGGGCGCTTTCCGCTTGGGACGAGGCTTGGACTTGGGATCGATCCGGGGATGGCATGGCTGGCCTTTTAAGTTTCATAACGAAACCAGAATGCTAGGCCTTATGGTTTTATAATGCAACCACAAAATCCGTCAGCGACGGGCCCGAACCCGGGCCCGCGTTTTCTCGCAAGGATCCGGCACATGGTCAAACGCACCAGTTTCGAAGACGCCGCCTGCCCGGTGGCACGCTCGCTCGACGCCATCGGCGACTGGTGGTCGCTGCTGATCGTGCGCGACGCCTTCGACGGACTGCGCCGCTTCGGCGAGTTCCAGAAGAACCTGGGCATGGCCAAGAACATCCTCAGCGACCGCCTGCGCACGCTGACGGCGCACGGCATCCTGGAGTCCGCGCCGGCCTCGGACGGCAGCGCCTACCAGGAATACGTGCTCACCGAGAAAGGACGCGGCCTGTTCCCCGTGATCGTGGGCCTGCGGCAATGGGGCGAGGACCACTATTACGGCCCGCGGGAAGCGCACTCGGAACTGATCGACCGCAAGCGCGGCCAGCCGGTGCGCCGGCTGGAGATCCACGCGCAGGACGGCCGCCGGCTGGAGCCGGACGATACCGTCGTGCGCAAGGTGGCGCAGGACTGAAGCCGCTCGCTGCCGCGCCGCCCGAACTCGCCCGCCGCTACAGCGCCGCCGGCCACTGCCCCGTCGCCAGCGACGTGGGCGCGTAGTCGCCGAAACGCCAGCGCAGGGCCAGCGCGCCGGGCCGGCGCACCGCCCGCCGCGCCCGCACGCGCCACAGCCGCTCGGCGCCTTCGAAGCTCGCCACCTCCGGTCCCTCCAGCACCAGCTCCGTCGGACCGCTGAGCTGCAAGGTATCGCCGCGCTCGAAGTCGATGAACAGCAAGCCCGCGCGCGGATTGGCGGCCAGGTTGCCCAGCGTGTTGAAGTAACGGTTGCCGGAGAAATCAGGGATCGTCAGCACGTCGCCGTCGACCCGCACGAAGCCCGGCCGCCCGCCGCGATGCGATATGTCGACCTGGCGTCCGCCCTCGGGCGTGTCCGCGTAGCTGGCCACGAAGAACGTGTCCGAACGTCGGATCAACGCGGCGGCCGCGGCGTCCAGTCCCGCCGATTCCCGCGCGCCGCCGGCGAAGCGCAGGCCGGGCGCGCGCGAAAAATACCATTCGCGCGTCTGGATGTACTGCGGACAGTTGCCGAAGGACTGCCCCACCGTCACCTCGAAACGCTTGTCGCCCCAGGCCGACACCAGGCCATTGACGCGGTTGCGCCTGCGCGTCTGAAGCTCGATGCCAAGCAAGCCCAGCGCCTTGCCCGGCCCCAGTCCCGCCGCCAAGGGGTCATCGGCGTCCGGCATGGCCGTCACGCGCAGCACCCTGGGGTCGGGCGACCAGGCGAAGCCCGGCTCGCCCTCCAGCGCGCCGGCCCAGGGATCGCCCGCCGGATCCACCGCGCCGGCCAGCAGCAGCGGCAGCTGCGCATAGAAGTCGCGGTGCTGGTCGGGCATGTAGTCGCGCAGCACCTTGGGGCCGATCTGCGCCATGCGCGCGGCCACGCCCACGTGCTCCTGCAGCAGGCGCTCGCCGGCGTGCCAGGGCGAAGCCGGCGCCTCGACCGGGGCGGGATCGGGCTGGATTACGGTCGTCATGGACAGGGCCTCGCGCGCTCAGGCGGCCCGCAGGCCGACGTGGGAAAAGGCCATGGGCACGAAGCCCGGCAGCGCCTCGACCCGCGCCAGCCAGGCGCGGACGCGCGGATAGTCCTGCAGCGACACGTTGCCCTCGGGCGCCAGCGCCACATAGGCATAGCAGGCCACGTCGGCGATGGTGGCGGCTTCCCCGGCCAGCCAGTCGCGACGATCCAGTTCGGCGTCCATCACGGCCAGCAGCGCATGGGCGCGCGCCTGCGCCGCGCCGCCGGGATCGGGCACGCCGAACAACGTGGCCAGCCGCGCCGCGTTCGGCCCCGAGGCCAGCTGTCCGGCGGCCACCGAGAGCCAGCGCTGCACGGCGGCGGCGCCCAACGCGTCCTCGGGCAGCCAGCGGGCCTGGCCCTGGTAGCGCTTGGCCAGATAGACCAGGATCGCATTGGAATCGGCGATCACCGCGCCCTCGTCCTCCAGCACCGGCACCTGGCCGAAGGCGTTCAGCGCCAGGAACGGCGGCTGCTTGTGCTCGCCGCCGCGCAGATCGACGTCGACGCAGCGATACGGCAGGCCGAGCAGCGACAGCATCAGCGTGACGCGGTGCGCATGGCCGGACAAGGGGAAGGAATACAGCGTGATGGCGGGTGTGGACATGGCCGGCCTCTGGCAACGGGGAACAGGCAACCATGTTGAACCCGCGAGACGCCGGCGGGAATGGCCGGCGGCGGCAAGACTGTCTTGCACGGCGTGAAAGAAACAGCGGATGAAATGGGAAATGCGCCGCCATCGTGGCGTCGTCGGTCGCGCGTCAAGCGGGCAGCAAGGCCAGATCGCGCCGCAATGCCTGGACGCAGAAATCGACGAAGCTGCGCACCTTGGCCGACCCGCGCCGTCCTTCCGAATGCACCACGTGCACCGGCACCGGCGGCAGCTCGTAGTCGCGCAGTACCACGCGCAGCGCGCCGCTGGCCAGGTGCGGCGCCACCTGATAGGACATCACCTGCGTCAGGCCCCAGTCCTGGCGCGCGGCCAGCACCGCCGCCTGGAACGAGGTGACGGTCAGCTGCGAATCCACGTCCACGCGGCGGGTCTGCCCGTCCTGCAGGAAGCGCCATTGCGGCCCCCTGCCCTCCATGGCCGCGGTGATGGTGCAGTAGCGCGCCAGCGCGTCCGGATCCTTCGGCACGCCGTGGCGTTCCAGGAAGGCCGGCGAGGCGCAGACCACGCGCCGCACCTGGCCGACGGGCACCGCCGTCAGCGTCGAATCCGGCAAGGCGCCGATGCGCACCGCCACGTCCACGCCCTCGTCCAGCAGATTGACGACGCGGTCCACCAGCAGCGTGCGCAGCGAAACCTGCGGATGCGCGCGCAGATAGTCCATCACCACCGGCATCACGTGCAGCTCGCCGAACAGCGCCGGCGCGGTCAGGCTGAGCGCGCCGCGCGGCGCCGCCATGGCGCCGGCGGCCGCGTCGTCGGCCTGTTCGACCTCTTCCAGGATGCGGCGGCAATCATCCGCGTAGCGCTGGCCGGCCTCGGTCAGCCGAAGGCTGCGCGTGGTGCGCAACAGCAGCAGCACGCCCAGCCGCCGCTCCAGCGCGGCCACGCTGCGCGTGACCGAGGGCGCCGACATCCGCAGCCGGCGCGCGGCGGCCGCGAAGCTCTGCGCCTCGGCCACCGCCAGGAATACGGTCATTTCTTGGAATCGGTTCACGGTCCGCGTTCTCCGGCTGCGGGCGCGGCCCGGATAACGGGCGGCGCGTAAGCAATGCCCGACATGATAGCCGCGCGCAGGCGCCCGGCTCAGGCCTCGAATTCGCGCGCCAGCCAGTCCAGGAAGGCGCGCACCGGCGGATGCCGCTCGCGCCCCGGCGCGCACAGCGCGGTATAGGCCGCGCCCGGCACCCGGACCTCGGGCCGCAGCGGCGCCAGCGCCCCCAGGCGGACGCTGTCGGACACCATGACCGAGCTGGCCAGCACCAGGCCCTGGCCGGCGATGGCCGCCTGCAGCGCGTAGTGTTCTTCCTCGTAGGCATGGATGGCGGCGGGCTTGCGCCAGCGCGGCAGGCCGGCCGCCTCGCACCATTGCTGCCAGCCCTCGTCATAGAGCCGCGAATCGCGCCAGCGCACCGTGACCAGCGCGGGCGCTTCCCGGCCGGCGCGCGCCCCGCCCAGCCTCGCGGCCAGCACCGGCGCGCCGTACACGCCGAAGGACTCTGGCAGCGAGCAGGCCGCGATCAGCGCCGGATAGCGCTTCTGGCTGTAGCGGATGGCCACGTCCACGCTGGCGTCCTGCAACAGATCCACGGGCCGCGCGCTGGCGTCCAGCCGCAGCTGGTACTGCGGGTACGCCTGATGGAAGCGCCCCAATCGCGGCACCAGCCACAGCGCGGCGAAGGAATGCGTGGTGGAGACCGTAAGCGCGCCCGTGTCCGGCGCCGGCCGCAGCGCGTCCAGCGTCTGCGCGATGTCCAGCAGCGCGCCATGCACGCCGGCGAACAGGCTGGCGCCCCTCTCGGTCAGGCGCACGCCGCGCGGCACCCGCTCGAACAGCGCGAAGCCCACGCGC
>NZ_JCBANG010000065.1:0-38191 GCF_059760905.1 Achromobacter sp. 1011811831 | reverse complement strand
GCCGATATTGACGCAGGTGCCGCCGATGGTGCCGCGTTCGATCAGCGTGACCGTCGCGCCTTGCTCGACGGCCTTCAGCGCCGCCGCCATCGCGGCCCCGCCGCTGCCAATGATGGCGATATGCAAACCGGCGCCCTCAAGTGCATCACGGATTTTTGGTTCATCTTTGAAATCACCAACCCGGATCGAGCCTTGATAACCCAATGCGGCGATGGCGGCCAGCAGTTGGTTGTGGCTCACGGCGGTGTCTGCCATGACTTGCGCGCGGCTTTCTGGATAGGACACCACAGCGGCATTCACGCCGGGAATCTTTTCCAAAGCATCTTTGACATGGGTGGCGCAGGATGTGCAGGTCATGCCATTCACGGTGATTTCGGTCATTTTTTTACTCCATTGAATTTCGGGGTGCAGCAGGCATCGGCTTGGCGTTTTCGTTGGATGGCGTAGATGGTCAAGCCGATGAAAATCGCCAGCGCAGGCAGCAGCACATAGTCCAGATAGCCGGTCAGCGCGGACAAGCCGACCACACCGAGCAAAATGACCAGAACAGGGGTGAAGCAACACAGCGCCACGAGGGTTGTGCCAATGATGCTGACCCGCAGCAGTGTCTTCGGGTCTTTCATGATCAGTTCTTGACTGATGATGGGTAGCCCGCATCCTCGGTAGCCTTGGTCAGTTTCTGCACGCTGGTCTTGGCATCATCGAAGGTGACCACCGCTTCGCGCGTCTCGAAGGTCACGTCAACTTTACTGACGCCATCGACCTTGGAAATCGCCTTCTTGACAGTGATCGGACAGGCCGAGCAGGTCATGCCCGGTACGGACAGCGTAACGGTCTGGGTGGCGGCCCACACGGGGGCAACAACGGCAGCGAGGGCAAGGGCGGAAAGCAGCTTTTTCATGGTGAACTCCTGTGATCAATAGAAAAATGGCACGACGTAGGGAAATCCGAGCGCGACCAAAACCAGCACGGCCACGCCCCAGAAAATGAGCTTGTAAGTAGCTCGCACTTGGGGAATCGCGCAAACCTCACCCGGTTTGCAGGCGGCTGACGGCCGGTAGATGCGCCGCCAGGCGAAGAACAACGCCACCAGCGCCACGCCGATAAAGATGGGGCGATAGGGTTCCAACACCGTCAAGTTGCCGATCCAAGCGCCGCTGAACCCCAAGGCGATCAGAACCAGCGGCCCGAGGCAGCAAGCCGAGGCGAGGATGGCGGCCAGCCCGCCAGTGAAGAGCGCGCCGCGCCCGTTTTGAGGTTCAGACATACGTTTGTCCTTTCGAATCTGAATTGGATAGCTTAAGCTTACTTCCGTAGTTATGTACGGAGTCAAGCGATATGGAAAACAATTTGGAGAACCTGACCATTGGCGTTTTCGCCAGGACGGCCGGGGTCAATGTGGAGACCATCCGGTTCTATCAGCGCAAGGGCTTGCTCCCGGAACCGGACAAGCCTTACGGCAGCATTCGCCGCTATGGCGAGACGGATGTAACGCGGGTGCGCTTCGTGAAATCAGCCCAGCGGTTGGGCTTCAGCCTGGATGAGATCGCCGAGCTGCTGCGGCTGGAGGATGGCACCCATTGCGAGGAAGCCAGCAGCCTGGCCGAGCACAAGCTCAAGGACGTGCGCGAGAGGATGGCTGACCTGGCGCGCATGGAGGCCGTGCTGTCTGATTTGGTGTGCGCCTGCCATGCGCGGAAGGGGAACGTTTCCTGCCCGCTGATTGCGTCACTGCAAGGGAAGAAAGAACCGCGCAGTGCGGACGCGGTGTAGCCCGAGGGAACTACGCCTTAGCGTGCTTTATTTTCCGTTTTCTGAGGCGACTCCAACGTCAGAAAAGACCGTGCGGTCGACTTTTGATATTTCGTGCTGTCGCCTTCTGAAAGTGACAAGCAAGTCAGTGCTGGGTCAGTGTCGGATAGCCCTGGATGAATACGCGGTCGGTCTTGGCCGCCGGCACATGGCAGCCCATGCAGTCGGCTGCGTAGCTGACGGCGACATTCTTGGCGGGGGCGTCGGCCTTGAACAGCGCCCAGCCCCAGCCGTCGCCCCACAAGGGGTTGCTGGCGAAACGGCCTTTGGCGTCCTTGACCATCACGAACCACACGGCCGCATCGGAACCCCAGACCACAGGGTCGCCGGTGGTCATGGCGCTGGTTTCGAGCTTGCGGATCTCTTTCACCAGCGTGGCGCCGTCCGGGAACTTGCCGGTCTTGCGGTAGTGCTCGGCCGAGGCCTTTTCGGTGTACACATCGTGCAGGCCGCGAGAGGCGGATTTTTCGTCCAACACCGCATATGAGCCCAGGTGGACGAAGTTTGTGCGGAAGTCTGTGGGGCGGCTGATGCCGCCCTGGCTGTCCACATAGGGCGAAAAGTCGCCGGCCGTGACGGCCAGTGGCAGGACGAGGGCGCTGGCGAGCAGAGCGCCGGTGAGTGCGATTTTCGTTGTGTTCTCCTTATATGCCTATGGAGATCAGACGGCGACCACGGGGAAATCCACCGTGGTGTCGGCGATGTGGTTGGTGTAGTTGGTGAGCGTGTTCAGCGCGATGTTGGCGATCACTTCCAGTATCAGGCCGTCGTCGAGCCCCGCGCGGCGGTAGTTGGCCATGGCGTCGGCCGACACCACGCCGCGTTGCTCGACCAGCGCACGGGCAAAGCCGGCAATTGCATCGTCAAGTGCGTTGGCCGCCTGGCCGGTGCGGGCCGCGGCGATGGCCTCTGCCGACAGTCCGGCACCTTTGCCGATCAGGGTGTGTGCGCTCAGGCAGTACTGGCAGCGATTGGCTTGACCGGCAGCCAGCGCAACGATCTCGCGCTGGGTGGCACTCAGGCGGCCGGTGCCCAGCGTTTCGGACAGGCCGAGGTAGCCGTTGAGCGCTGCCGGCGCGTGGGCCAGCGTGGCGAGCAGGTTCGGCACCACGCCGAGCTTGGCTTTGACGGCCTTGAGTGTGGCAGCGGTAGCGGCGTCAGCGGTGTCGATGGTCAGGGGGGCGATTTGGGTCATGTCTATCTCCGTAGTGGGTGAGGTGCAAGAGCACGTGGGCATGATCGCCCTTTGTTTGGTACGATATGGCACGTAAAGTATCAAATACGTAACCTATCGTCTTATATGGAGAGTGGAATGGCGGATCGACTGGCCGGCTTGCTCCGGCACTACTCGCTTTCGGCGCGCGTTTTTCACAGCGGCGCCTTCTGTGGGCAGCATCATTACGCGGCGCCGCATGGCTATATCCATCTGGTGCGGCGCGGCCCGATTACGGCGCGTTCGCCCGTGCATGAAGATCTGCTGGTTACCGAGCCGAGCCTGCTGTTTTATCCGCGCGTGGCGTCGCATCGTTTTGTCGCCGCCCCCGGCGATACCGCTGAGCTGTTGTGTGCGGAGGTCGATCTGGGCGCTTCGACGGGCAATCCGTTGGCCATGGCCTTGCCGTCGATGCTGCTGATTCCGCTGGCGGACTTGCCCGGCCTCGGGCCGACGCTAGAGCTGCTGTCTGCCGAAGCCGAGCGCGACCAGTGCGGTCGGCAGGCCGCCATCGACCGCTTGTGCGAGTTGCTACTGATCCAGTTGCTGCGTTATCTGATGGATGGGCGGCTTGGCGCCACCGGACTGCTGGCGGGACTGGCCGACCCGAAACTCGCGCGCGCCATAACCGCCATGCACGATGCGCCGCAGACCGCGTGGTCGCTCGAGGCGCTGGCGGCGCAGGCGGGCATGTCACGCGCGCGCTTCGCCGCCGCGTTCAAAGACGCGGTGGGCGTCACGCCGGGCGACTATCTGGCCGACTGGCGGATGAACGTCAGTTGCACCCTGCTCAAGCAGGGGCGTCCGGTGGCGGTGGTGGCCGACCGCGTCGGCTACGGCAGCCCGAACGCGTTGGCGCGCGCCTTCCGCGTGCGCATGGGCTGCGCCCCGCGCGACTGGCTGGCGCAGCAGCGCGGTGACGCGTCGCTCAGCGGTTCGTGAGTTTGAGGTCGATTCGCCGGTTCTTGGCGTAGGCGGCGTCGGTGTTGCGCTCGTCGAGCGGGTGAAATTCACAGGCGCGGCACGGGAATCAAGGCATTGCGATTCTCGAAAATAGTTCTTGAAATTCTATTCTTGATTGCATATCATCTCAACGAGTTTCGATAAGAAAGGATGCGCATGCGACCGTCTGTTGTGCTTGACATGAAGCGAAGCGCAGTGCGTGAAGCGGTAGGCCGCTTTCGCGCCGCGAACCCGCGCGTCTTCGGCTCGGTGCTGCATGGCACCGACCGGGATGGCAGCGACCTCGACCTGTTGGTCGATGCGCTGCCCGGTGCCACGTTGTTGGACTTGGGCGATTTGGAAGAAGAACTGAAATCGCTGCTCGGCGTTGACGTCGATCTGCTGACTCCCGGCGACCTGCCGCCGAAGTTCCGGGCCAAGGTGCTCGCGGAGGCGCAACCGATATGAGCGAGAACCGCCTGCCCGATTACCTCGACCACATTCAGCAGGCCGCAACCGATGCGCGCAGCTTCGTGGAAGGGATGGCCAAGGACGACTTCTTGGCCGACAAGCGCACCCAGCAGGCCGTCATCATGAGCCTGATCGTCATCGGCGAGGCGGCCACAAAGGTGATGGATGGCTACGTCGAGTTCACCCAGGCGCATGCCGACGTGCCGTGGCGCAGCATGCGCAATATGCGTAATCGCATGGCTCACGGCTATTTCGACATCAACCTCGATGTGGTGTGGGAGACGGTACAGGAATGGCTGCCGGCGTTGCTCCAGCAATTGCCCGCCGTGCGTCAGGATGCCGACGATGAAGACCGTAACGACAAAGGCATGGAGCCATGACCAATCAAGCCGCCGATGTTCGGCCCCTCTGGCGTGTTCGATCCCGCGACCTATGAGCCGCGCTCGGGCAAGACCTTCTGGATGGCCGCAACGGACGAGAGTTCGCTGGTGGGCAAGGAGGCAGCAGCCGACACGCTCATCGGCAACTGCACGACCGCACGACCAGCCTCCCGTTCAAATTCGAGTTAGAACTCATATCCAGCCTGTCTGGGGGCACTGTGAAAGAGGGATCTCCGATGACTGTTGAATCGAGAATATTTTCTGTAGCCGAGTATGTTCAGCCGTCCGAAGGCGAGCCTATTCGTTCCGTTGTGCTTGAAACCCGAGACTCAATTATCGTGGTTTGGCATGTCCATCCCGGGCAGGAAATTGCGGCTCACATTCATCCTCACGGCCAAGACACGTGGACTGTTTTGTCGGGAATGGCTGATTACTTTCAGGGCAATGGGATTGTTCGTGCCCTCAGGGAAGGTGAGATAGCCGTGGCAAGACCGGGCCAAGTGCACGGGGCGCGAAATACAGGTACCGAGCCATTTGTGTTCGTCTCGGTTGTGGCATCAGCCAATGCCGGTTTCGTATTGGCTGAGCGATAGAGCCCAATCTCTGGAGTTGGTCCAATGAGCGGTCGGGGAGATAGGTAACAGACATGCAGCGGACACGGCTGCTAAACCAGGTCGCAAACCTCCTTGCGTCGCAGCGTGCCGCAAGCGACGCGATCAATCGAATGGGGTCGGCATGAGACTGAACACCATCCAGTTCCCGACCGCGTAGCCGCCTGTCCTGCCGATCAGGTCTTGACCATCGACGCCTGGGATCAGTCCTGAATGTTCTTGGAGACCACTACGTTATGAGCCGCAGCCGCCGCAAAACACCCATCGTCGGGCACACGACCTGCGGCAGCGAGCGCGAGGACAAGAAGCTCTGGCATCAGCGCTGGCGCACCCGTGAGCGCACGGCGCTGACCAGCGCGTCGCCCGAAGCCCTGAGCGCCCATCTGCCCCTGCTGGAAAACCAGGCCAGCAGCGTCTGGTCGATGGGCAAGGATGGCCGCTCCTACTGGCCCGTCAAGCGCCAGGCCGCCACGGCGGATCGCATCGCCAATCACAAGGGACGCAACCCGCAAGAACGCGCCTCCCTGAAAAAGCGCCTGCTGCGCAAGTGGATGAGCAAATGAAGCTCTCCTTCCATCAGCACATTGCGCTGTTCTGGATGATCGGTGCTCCGGGCGTCTTCGCGCCCGTGATCGAGAACGCCAAGCGGCCCGATGCCGGCGCCGTCATGGCGTGGGGTGTCGCGATCGTGGCGGTGATGATCCTCTTCACCCCTTTGCTGCTGCGCTGTCCACCATTCCGGCGCTGGTATGGCCGGACGGATGCGCTGTCGGAGCGGCAGCGCCAGGCGCTTGCCGAGCGCGGCCTGCGCCGCTACTACCAGACCGCTTTCGATGACGGCTACGTGCCCCGCGTGATGCCCTACGTGTGGCGCATCATCTGGACGGTCGGCGGGTTGATGGCTGTGACCGCCGTACTGCCTACCAACACCGGACGGCCAGCCTTCGATGCCTTGGTGGTCTTCTCGACCTGGTATCCGATAGGCGTGATGCTGCTGGTTTTCGCGTCGAGGCCCCTTGGCCGGTTGATTCGCCAAAGAGCACAGGAGCGGCGGAAATGAGCACGTCAACCATCGAGGCGCTGGCCAGCGCCTGGGCAAGGATTGCCGAGGAAGCGGAATTCCCCGCTGACTACGAGGGGACTGCCACACCACAAGCGCATCGGGCTAGCGAAGCTATTCAGGAGCAGATTCGGGAGCGCATCGTCGCCACCAACGACATGCGGCTGTTCAGCCTGCTGCACCTGCTGGGTCAGGCGTCGCTGCGCATGGAGCAAGCGCTGTGGCCGGAGGATTACGAGCGGATGACGCGCGAGGTTGAGGAAGCCCTGCGGCAAGCCACCGACGCCAACGCCAGATCGTACACCCACGAAGAAGTGATGCAGGCGATGCAGGAACGCATCGACCGGGCGCGAGACAAGCCATGTTGATTGGCTATGCGCGCGTCTCGACGCAGGATCAGAACCTGGAGCTGCAACGCGAAGCCTTGAGCAAGGCCGGATGTAAAAAGGTCTTCGAGGACAAGGTGAGTGGCACGCGGGCAGACCGGCCTGGCTTGGCCAAGACGCTCGAAATGCTGCGCGAAGGCGATACTTTGGTCGTCTGGAAGCTCGACCGGCTGGGCCGGTCGGTCAAGCAACTGGTCGATCTGGTCGGCGATCTGCACAAGCACGGTGTCCAGTTCAGGAGCCTCACCGACTCCATCGACACCGGCACACCATCCGGGCGGTTCTTCTTCCACGTCATGGCGAGCCTTGCCGAAATGGAGCGCGAGCTGACCGTCGAGCGCACCCGCGCCGGGCTGGAAGTCGCCAAGCAGCTCGGCCGCAAAGGCGGCCGCAAGCCGAAGAAGACCGACAGCAAGATCGAGTCGGCCAAGAAGCTGCTGGCCAGCGGGGTGCCGCCCAAGGACGTGGCCAAGAACCTCGGCGTGTCCATTCCGACGCTGTACCGCTGGGTGCCAGCCTCCACGCACGCTTAGCGTGCTTTATTTTCCGTTTTCTGAGACGACCCCTAGCTGAACTTTTTTTAGCGGCTAAAACGCGGGCAAAAAAAAGCCCCGCTCGATGGCGGGGCGATGGGTGGGGGTCGGTGGTCGGCGATGCCCGGCGCTGGGCGTGTCAGCCCTCCAGCAGCGCGACAAGCTGCACGGTGCCAAGGTCGGCCTCGAACTCCTGGCCGTCATCCTCGTATTTGAGCCAGGCCCAGCCCTCGGCCGGGGGCCGGCGGTTGAGGATCAGCCGTGCCGGCCGGTCGTCGTGCTTGACCTGGATGATGGCCTTCTTGAGCTTGTCGGGGTCGGCCTCCTTCGGCTCCTTCTTCCCCTTGGCGTCATCATCCTGCGGCCCCTGCTCGCCGTCGCCGGCCTCGGCGTCGGTCTTGCCGGTCAGCGCATCGACGGTGTTGGGATCACGGTCGCCGTCCTCGTGACTGCGCTTGTCCTCCAGGAACTCGCGCAGCAGCTTCACCGAGCCGCGCGTCAGCTCCTGGCTGTCGTCGGCCAGCCAGGCGGCCACCTCGTCGGGGTTCTTCTTGTAGGCCGTCACCAGCTCGTTGATGACAGTCACGTCCTTGCCCCGGCCGCTATTGAACGCCTCGGCAATGGGTTCGGGCAAGTCCAGCAGCGTGACGTGCTGCGTGACGAAGGCCGGCGACTTGCCGATCTCCTTGGCGATCTCGCCCTTCTTCTTGCCCTTCGCCAGCTCGCGGCCGATGAAGTCGGCGATCTCACGCGCCGTCAGCTCGTTGCGTTGCAGGTTCTCGATAACCTGGTCGGCCTCGTTGTAGTCGTTGTCGATGAAGGCCGGGATCGTGGTCTTGTGCGCCCACTTCGAGCCGCGATAGCGCCGCGCGCCGTGGTTGATGAGGTAGCGCCCCGGTGCGTCCGGGTTCTCGCGCACGCTGATGGGCGACTTCACGCCGCGCGCTTTGATGGTCTCGCCGATCTCCGCGATGCTCTCCGGCGAGAAGCCGGGGTTGTCGGCCGTGCGCGGCTGGTGTGGGTCTTCGTCGATCAGGTCAAGCGGCAGCTCCTGCGGGCCTGCGCCGCCGGCGTTGGCCGCCGGCTGCTCGTTCAGCAGGCCGGCCAGGTCGCCCAGCCCGTCCAGGCCCAGCCCGGACGATTGCGGCTTGTCCTGCTCCTTCTTCTTGGCGTTGGTCTTGGCGCTCATTGCGCGATCTCCATCTTCGTGAACACGTAATCCGCCAGCGCACGCACCTCCTGGGTGGCCTTCCGCGCGGCGGTCTTCTTGATCTTCCACACCGGCATCTGCTCGCCCAGCGCCTCGGCGATGCTGTCACGCGCGCCGATGCTGAACGGCAAGATGAGCTGCGGGTATGCCTGCTGCAACGTCGCCAGGTTGTTGACGTGGCGCGGCTTCCGCGCGTCCACCTTGTTCGGCACCATGCCGAGGAAGCGCAGCTTGGGGTTCTGCTTGCGCAGGTTGCTGATGACCGCGACCATCTTCTTCATGCCCTGCAAGCTGTACGCCTCCATTTCGATGGGCGACAGCATGTAGTCGGCCGTCAGCACGGCCGCCGTCATGGCGACGCCAAGGGAGGGGGCCGTGTCGATCAGGCACACGTCGAAGAACTCGCCCAGCGCGGCCACACTGGCCCGCAGCGCGGCGGCCGCCTGGGAAAGCTCCATCTTGTCCAGGTTCGCCAGGTTGGCGTCTGCCGCGATCAGCGCCAGGCTCTCGCCCTCGCGCTTGCCGAACCAATACCGCAGGTCATCGGTGTCGCCGGTGAACAACTGGCTGGCGAGGTAGCCCGATTGGTACGCCGACAGCGTGAACGATGCGTTGCCCTGGGTGTCCAGGTCGATCACGGCCACGCGAAGGCCGCGCTCCAGGAAGTCGAATGCCAGGTGGCAGGTGGCGAACGTCTTGCCTTGACCGCCCTTCTGAATTGCCGTGACCAGTGTTTTCATGACTTGGGTTCCTGTTTCCTCTTGGCGTCTGCTTCCCACTTCTTGACGATGAACGCTTGATGCTCCGGCAGTACCGCCGTCACTCGCTCGAAGCCCTCGGGGAGCTGTTCCCCTGCTGCTGCCCATACGCGACTGACCGCCTGCGACACCGCCCCCTTGGTCAGCCCCAGCGAAGTGACAAACTCCGCCTGGGGCCGGCCATCGACCAGCACGCCGCGCGCTATGTCGATGGTCTGCTGCCCGATCTCCAGCCCCTTGATGGCCGTCTGGAATTGGGCTTCGGTTAGCCGTTTCTTCATGGATTGCACCCATAACACTCCACACCCGGTTTGTTGAACAAATGGCGGTGCCAGCCGCCAACCATGTGCAGAAGTTTAGCTAAACCATGCGAAGCCGTCAAGCGTTTTAGCGGCTAAAAATTTGTTCGCGCCTTGTCGATGGCCGATGCCGTTGCGGCCGTCGCCCGCGCCTGTCGCCAGTGGTCGGAATCCACCGCGCACGCGCAAAGCGTGGCCCCGTCCTGGTCGTAGAACACGGCCGGCCGGCCCTCCACCTTCGCCTCGATGCGCAGCGCCTTGGCAGGCAGGCCCAGCCCGTCCGCGATGACGGCCAGGGTGGCGCGCTGCAAGGCCAACTCTTCCCCCTTGGCGTCAATGAGCTGTGCCGCATGGGCGGCACTCAGGAAGAACGTCATCAGCGGGCCTACGGTGCGCGTGCCGCCGCTGGCAAAGCACACGTCGAAGGAACCGCCGCCCACGTGCGGATCGACGCCCTCCACGAGACGCCAGGGGTCAAGGCCCCATTCTTCGGATTGCGCGCTGTACCAGTAGGCCGGCGCGTCGCCGTTCAAGTCGCTGTCCGCGTACTCGCGCACCATGACGGCCACGCGGCCAGTGGTCGGCTCCACGAAGCCAGGCGGGTAGGGGAGGGTCTGCTTTGCCATGTCAAAGCCCTTTCGGTTTGTAGATCGAAACGAAGTAGGTGATCGCGGTCAGTGCCGCGAAGTACGCCAGGAACGACCAGCCGGCATACACGCCAGGCGTGTTCCAGTGGTAGAGCATCCGCACGAACTGGAAGAAGGTGATGATCGCCAGCACCCACTTGAGCACCGGCCAGACCAGCACGGTCGCCACCCATACGAACTTGACCAGGCCGGCCACCAGGCCCCGGCCTTCGGCCTTGGGTGCGGCAGGCGCAGCAGCGGGCGCGGCAGGCTGCACCGGCTCGGGAGCCGGCGGCTTGCTCGCCCTGGGGAACTTGACGATGTTGGACATGGCTTGACCCTCCACGCGGTTACGTGTTGAATGCTGGATGCTCCCACTCGGAAGCATGGTTACGGTGTGCCAGCACCAGGCCAAGCGCCCCGGATCACTCCGGGGCGTTCCTCCACCTGGGGCCGTCGAACGTGTGGAATGCCGTCATTGCAGCGTCGCTCCGCTCATGCGTCGCACGGCCGCCGCCAGCAGCATTTCCGTCAGCTCGTTATCTTCCT
Organism: Achromobacter sp. 1011811831; assembly: GCF_059760905.1. Taxonomy (NCBI): domain Bacteria; kingdom Pseudomonadati; phylum Pseudomonadota; class Betaproteobacteria; order Burkholderiales; family Alcaligenaceae; genus Achromobacter; species Achromobacter sp. 1011811831. Next base: position 27,341 of record NZ_JCBANG010000065.1, on the reverse strand, counting down.
CCGGCGTGATGCAGCCGCCGCAGATGCTGCCGAACTTCTCGCGGGCATCATCGGCGCCGATGATGGTGTGGCTCAAGGTTCGGATGCTCTTGCCGCAGCGCCGGCAGCACGTCTCGATGATCTCGATCTTGCCTTTGCTCATGGGACTGTTTCCTCTTGGCGTTCCGTTGATGACCCGGCCGAAGCCGGGCCGCCTTCCCTTACCAGCCGACGCTGCGCTTGGCCTGCTCGACCGCTTGGCTCGACCATTCGCCCTTGGCACTGGCCTCCAGGCTCAAGGCGGCGAAATAGGCTTTGCCGCGCAGCTCTTCCGCCTGCTTCACCAGCTCGGCCGCCTCGGCCATCGTGGCCTCGATCTGGTCGCGGCGGGCTTGGAAGTCGGTGGCTTCCACATTCGGCAGGGCGTCAACCCAAGGCATGATCTTGTTCTTGCTCATCGGAACCTCTCCGGTAATCGACCTGGGCGGAATGCCCGGCCTTCAAGTGCTATATTAGGACAAAATGTCCTAGCCTGTCAAGCACTTTAGCTAAACTATTTTCGCTTTACCGTAGTCCGATGCCTAGCACTTTAGCCGCTAAAGCCTCTTTCCCTGGCGTCAAACCTCTTTCCAGATCAGCCCGAGGCCGGCGTAGTCGCACAGCAGCGCCCACGCGGCATAAGGGATCGGCGTGTCCTCGCCCACCCATCGCCGGATCGTCCGGTCGCCCTTCGGGCCGAGGCCCAGCACCTTCGCGGCTTTGCCGCCGGTGAGGCCCGCCAGGCGCAGCACCTCGCGCACCTCTTCGCCGCTCGGCTGCGCCCACCGCTCGGCCGGCTTCAAGCACTCCAGCCGGATATTGGCGTCGTTCGTCATTCGTTTCTTCTCCTGGTCACGTGATAAGCCGCAGTTGGTCGAATCCGTAGATCGACTGAATGCAGCTCGGGTCTGAATCCACCACACGGCGGCCCGCGCGGTTGGTCTTGTATGTCACCGGCCGGTCGTCATGCGCCCACACCTGGCGGGTGTCTGGATGCACCTTCACGATGATGACGCGCTTGCCGATCTCCTTGGCGAACACCGGATGGTGGACGCTCACGATCTCGCACCGTTGGCCTGGTGCGGGCGTGAACTCCACCAGGTCGGCCGGGCCTGCATCGCCATTCCTGGCGGTGCTGCAGGATGCTTCGCCTGCGCCCGGCATCGTCGCTTCTGGCGATACAGGCCCAGCCTCGGCCTTGCAATCGTCAGCTTTGGCGGTGCTGCAGCGCATCGCCGTTTCCGCCGATGCGGGATCTCGCTCGCGGCCCCCGGCCTTTCCCTTGGCGTTCGACCTGGCGGCCCTGGCCGCCTTGACCTTGCCCGCCGCCTCGGCCGCCCAGCGCCGCGCGATGAACGCCTTGTGCGCCGGCAGCACCACATCGACCAAGACGAAGCCCGGCGGGATCGTCACGGTCGCCGGCTCGCGCCGCGCCGGCGGCACCAGGCCGGCCAGCCAATCGGGCAGGGGAGCGTCGGCCAAGCGGTCGCGGTAGTTGGCCTCGATCAACACCGGCCGCTTCTTCTCGGCCAGCATGGCCGTCAGGATGCCGCGCGCAACCTCGTCCACGGTCATGCAGCCCCGCGCCGTGTCGAAGTGCGAGCGATAGCCCGTCGCCGAGATAAACGGCCTGTCCAGGTCAACCGCGTGGAACTGAAAATGCGCGTTGAGCGGCCCGCCATAACCGGCCTCGTACTCCACCAGGGCGCGCACGTCGCCCGCCACGGCCAGGAACTGGCCGCGCTGGCCCCACAAGGGCACGTCCCCCGGCACCGCAGCGCAATGCCGCTCGATGACGCGGCCGGCGGCCTCGTCGTCGGCCATGCACCCGAAGTTCGTGCCGCCGTTCAGCTTCCAGATGATCGCCTCGTATCGGTCGCCGGCCAGCTCGGCCGCCGCCCCGTCGCCGCGCATGACAGCCGCGTCGATCTCCACCACGGCCGCAACGGCCGCAGCCAGCAGGCCGTCACGGTCTGCCGGCAGCTCGGCCAGCAGCTCGGCCGCCGGCGCGCTCCAGTCCTGGCCCGTCTGGGCCGGTTGCTTTGTTCGCTTCGCCATCGCTTGACGTGCTCCTGGTGCAGCCCCGGCCGGAGCCGGGGCCGCCCCTCATCAGTCAATAGCCCGGTAGATCGCAGCGGCCTCGGGGTGGCCGGCCGCGAAGCCGCGCAGGAAGTGATAGCGGTCGATCAGGGCGTCGGCCGCGTCCGTGCCGGCGATCTCGGCCGCGAGCTGGCCGAGCGCGAACAGGGTTGCGACAATGCCGGCGGCGTCGGCCGACAGTTCGCCCCGGAAGCCGTTGCCGTCTACCTCGATCTCCAGGCGCTCGGCCAGGTCGGGGGCCAGGTAGAAACCGCCGTCCGACAGGGTGTAGTAGTGCCAATACGCGCCGTTGTAGCGTTCGCAGAGCCGGCGCAGCCAGGCGTACACAAGGGCCTCGCCGCGCATCATCAGGCGCGGGCCGAAGTAGGTAGGCAAGAAGTCGAGGCGCTGGGCCTCGGCGACCAGGGAAGCGGTGACGGGTTGGTCTTGGGTGTTCATCGGAACTCTCCGGTAGTTGACCTGGGCGACATGCCCGGCCTTCAAGACGTATATTAGGACAAAATGTCCTAACCTGTCAAGCACTTTAGCTAAACTTTAGCCGCTAAACTGGACTTCGCCCCCTTGGAGTGATAGGATTGAATCCTATTGAACCGAATGGAGGCCGCCATGCGAACCACCCAGCAACTGAGCATCACCCTGCCGAACGACATGGCCGACGTGGTGAAAACGAAGGTCAAGACCGGGGAGTACGCGAGCGAAAGCGAGGTCATCCGCGACGGCCTGCGTGCGCTACTCGCGCGTGATCGCGCCGTCGAGTCCTGGCTTCACAACCAGGTCGGCCCGGCGTATGACGCCCTGAAAGCCGATCCCTCCCGAGCCGTCACCGCCGACCAGGTGCGCGCCCGCCTGGCCGCCGAGCATGCGAAGGCGCAATGAGCTACGCGGTCGTCTTCTCGCCCGAGGCCGAAGAGCAGCTTGCCGAGCTGTACCGCTACATCGCGGCGGCGGCGTCGCCTGACGTTGCCGCTCGCTACACCGAGGCAATCGTCACCTACTGCGAAAGCCTGCGCACGTTTCCACTGCGCGGCACCATGCGCGACGATGTGCGGCCCGGCCTGCGCATCACGAACTACCGCAAGCGCGCCGTGATCGCCTTCGATGTGGCCGGCGATCTGGTTTCCATCATCGGCGTGTTCTACGGCGGGCAGGACTACGAGACGATCCTGCACGACGACGCGGACGACTGAATTCCCCCGCTTCTTGACACTTGAGGGGCGCAATCACGCCCTGGGCCTGGCAGGCCGACCCCTCCCTTGGCGTTCAACCTTGCGGCCTTCGAGCTGGAGCCATCTTCCGACTTGGCGACGGCGCAGGAGTCACCGCGGCCTTGACAGTTGGGGAGTCCAGAGGGGGCCTTGGCCCCCTTTGGAAGAGCACGAACTTCTGCCAGGCGCTTGCGCCTGGCTATGGTCAGCCGTAGCGCCGTAGGCGCTCCATTCTTGGGGTGAAGGCCGTAGGCCGAGGGGCAACGCCCCTGGGGGGATGGGAGGCCGCTTTAGCGGCCGGGTGGGATCGAGAAGGGGGGGCACCCCCCTTCGGCGGCCGATCATTCTGCGGGGCACCTTGGGCCGGTTTGCCGCTTTTTTCGACACCCGGTTATAACAACTAGGTTTAATATAAAGGTTATGAAGGGTTAAAAGCCGGTTAGCTTGACCGGAAAACGCGCGCAAGCCGTTGATACGCCAAGGAAAAGGCTCGAAGGGCCGCCCCTCAAGTGTCAATGGATAAGCCCCTCAAGGGTCAATAGTCTGCCCGTCAAGTGTCAAGGATCGCGCCCCTCATCTGTCAGCACCCCCGCCCCTCAAGTGTCAGTACGGCAAGGGCCTTGCCAACAGGCTTATCCACAACTTCTGTGGATAAAGCCAGCCCGATCAAGCACATAGGCCGCCTCGACGGCCTCCGGCGCGGCTCCAGCCGGCCGATTTCGAGGCCGGCCCCTCATCTGTCAGCATCGCGCTGTTGCGCGCAGAGTAAAACTGAGCCACCTCGCGCAAGGTAAATCTGAACCACTTTTCCGTACAGTCTGCCTTTTCCGCGCGAAGGCCGACGATGCTTTTGAAGGAACAGTGGATGCAGATCCATGTGCTCAAGGCCCAAGGGCTGTCGCTGCGCGAGATCGCGCGACGGCTGGGCGTCTCTCGCAATGCCGTAACTCGCTACTTGGCTGCAGATGACGTCCCCCGCTACAAGCAACGCGACGCTCGGCCCACCAAGCTTGACCCGTTTCACGACTACATTCGGGAGCGCATGCAAGCGGCCGCTCCGGAGTGGATTGCAGCACCCGCGCTGCTGCGCGAGTTAAGGGCGCGAGGGTATCAAGGGCAGTTACGTAGTCTGCAGGCTTTTATGCACGCGCATAAGCCTATACACGCGTCCGATCCGATCGTGCGGTTCGAGACGGCGCCCGGCCAGCAGATGCAATGCGACTTCGTCGTCTTCCGCCGTGGTTCGGACCCCCTTTACGCTTTCACCGCGACTCTGGGATTCAGCCGCTGGCGCTGGGCCAGGTTCACCACGAACGAGCGGGCAGAGACGCTTATGACCTGTCACCACGCACTGTTCGAGACCCTAGGTGGCGTTCCGCGGGAGATTCTGTACGACAACGCCAAGACCATTGTCGATTCGCGTGATGCATATGCAGAGGGACAGCACCGCTGGCATCCCGGACTTCTCGATCTTGCCAAGCGTTATGGATTCATCCCACGCCTTTGTCGTCCATATCGCGCCCAGACCAAAGGCAAGGTCGAACGCTTTCATCGGTACCTGCGCGGCAACTTCTACGTGCCGTTGACCAGTTGGCTAAAGCAGTCGGGCCTGATACTGGATGTCGATACGGCTAACGCCGAAGTCGGCAAGTGGTTGCGCGACGTGGCGAACCAGCGTGTGCATCCGGTGACTGGCCACGCGCCAGCGGAGTTGTTCACTCAACAAGAACGGCCGTTCTTGCGTGAGCTACCAGCGTTCGCCCAGCCCCCTCAGATCATGAATGTCACATCGGTCGGTCCACTGCTGGACAGTACGCTGCAACACCCCCTCTCGGTTTATCAGCAACTTCTGACCGAGGTACGAGCATGAACCTGCAACAGGAGCGAATCGATGCCCACTGTCAGGCGCTTAAGCTCGAAGGCTTGATGCAGGCCTATCGCGCAATGGCCGGTGACGCGGTGAACAAGGACTGGAGCTTCATGGACTATCTGGAGCACGTACTGGAACATGAGCGTGATACCCGACAGGTTCGCTCACGCCAAACGCTGGTTCGCATGGCCGGGTTCCCAACCGTCAAGACGCTGGACGAGTACGACTACGGCTTTGCTGTGGGAGCGCCTCGGAAGTTGATCGACGAACTGGCGACGCTACGGTTCATCGAGCGCTGCCAGAACGCGGTGTTGCTCGGTCCCTCCGGAGTGGGCAAGACTCATCTGGCAATTGCGATCGGATACGCGGCCACACAGGCCGGGATCAAGACCAAGTTCATCACCGCCGCCGACCTAATGCTGCAGCTCGAGGCCGCCAGACGTCAGGAGCGTTACGACGCCGTCCTGCGCCACAACATCCTCGGCCCTCGCCTGCTAATCGTTGACGAGATCGGCTACTTACCTCTGTCAGGCGACCAAGCCAGCCACTTCTTCCAGATCGTGGCCAAGCGATATGAACGCGGATCCATGATCCTTACCAGCAATCTTCCGTTCACCCAATGGGATCAGACCTTTGGCGGGAACACCACGCTGACTGCGGCAATGTTGGACCGAATACTGCATCACGCGCACATCGTCCAAATCAAAGGAGATAGTTATCGGCTGAAACAGCAACGCAAGGCCGGCCACGTGCCAGCAACGAAGAACTGAACAACTGGTTCACATTTACTTTGCGCGCGGGCGCGCGAAGTGGCTCAGATTTCGGATGCGCTTGACAGCGCCGGGGTGCGCTGCCCCCCAAGTGTCAAGAAACGCCCCTCAACTGTCACCAGCCGGCGTTTTGTCCCCAAACGATCCACAAGGGGGAACCGCAGAATTCGGAAAAAATCGTACGCTAAGCTAACGGTGTTCTTGTCGGGTGACAGGGAAAGTGAAAACTTTGCCAAGTTAGTGAAAAACTACTGACTGAGTTATTGCAAAAACCCGGTTGCGTCCCCCAGCTCTCCTCATGAGCCGGCACAAGCTGGGCCGCTGGAAATCCTGTTGGGGTGGCCTTGACGGACCTACAGGTCCACAAGTGCCCTCTTGTTCCCCTTTGTTTCCAGATCGGTCGTTGCGAAGGTGCTGCAGCATGTTGATTCATCAGCACAACTGAGCCAGTGATCACGTCGAATACTGAGCCACTGGGTTGATGGATGTTCTGGCTACTCGGTTGTGGATAAGTCTATCGGGTCTGCTGCTTTTCGATCTCCTTTCTGAGCTTTTGCACGTGGCTTGGACGGTGCCGCGCCAGCGGCACTGGAGTGCTTGAATCGCCAGCTCTCATTGCCTGTCTCCACGATGTGGCAGTGGTGCGTGAGGCGGTCGAGCAAGGCGGTTGTCATCTTGGCGTCGCCGAAGACGCTGCTCCATTCCGAGAAGGTGAGGTTGGTGGTGATCACCACGCTCGTTCGCTCGTAGAGCTTGGAGAGCAGGTGGAACAGCATCGCACCGCCCGACTGCGTGAACGGCAGGTAGCCCAGTTCATCCAGGATCACCAGATCGACGTACATCAGCCGGTGTGCCAACTGCCCGGACTTGTTCTGCGCCTTCTCCAGTTCCAGGGCGTTGACCAGCTCCACCGTGGAGAAGAAGCGCACCCGCTTGCCATGCAGGCGGATGGCCTCGATCCCCAGGCTGGTGGCCAGGTGGGTCTTGCCTGTGCCGGGGCCACCCACCAGCACCACGTTGTGGGCCGAGTCCACGAAGCCCAGGGTGTGCAGCTGGCGCACCAAGGCCTCATCAATGGGCGTGTGGGCGAAGTTGAAGCCGACGAGATCGCGATGCGACGGGAACCGCGCCACACGCATCTGGTAAGCCATGGAGCGCACCTCGCGCTGCGCGGTCTCTGCCTTGATGAGCTGGTGCAGCACGGCCTCGTGATCCAGCGACTTCATGCGTGCAGTGCCCAGCACCTCCGGCCAGGCACTGGCCATGCCGTGCAAGCCCAGCGCCTTGAAGGCATCCATGAGGTCATGCATGGTCGGACTCCGGTGAGGCCTCAGGAGGCTGGGCGTTGCGCAGCGCGTCGTAGCGCTGCAGGTTGGCCAGTGGCGGCGTGTTGAGCGTGAGCATGGTGGCCACCGGTGGCTCAGGCATGCGCTGCTCCTGCAAGCGCGAGAGCACGTTGAGCACGTGCTCGGCACTCACCCGCCCCGACTGCAGTGCCAGCTCCACCGCCACCAGCACGGCTTCGAGCCCATGCAGGCTCACGCCCATGAGCACCTGCGCCATCACCCTGTCGCCACCGCTGTGGCGCAGCAACTGGCGCTGCAACTCCTGCAGGGGTTCGGGCATGGTCTTGAAGGGCGCACCATTGCGCAGCGCACCGGGCTTTCGCTCGATCAGCGCGATGTAGTGCATCCAGTCGTAGAGCGTCTGGTCCCGCTCGAAGCTGCGCTGCAGGCGCACCTGTCGCCCATCGGGACCGACCACCAGCAGGCCATCTGCGTAGGCCCGCAGACTGACCACCGCGTGGATCCACTCGCATGGCACGCTGTAGCGGTTGCGCTGGAAGTGGATCAACGAAGTGGCAGAAACCCGCACCGGCTGCTCCACATAGCCATCAAACGTCCGGGGGTTGGGCATGAGGCGTGCACGTTCGTCCTGCCATACGTCGGCCACCGTGAGGTGCCCCCACTCTGGGTGACTCATCTCGCCCCAGGCCTTCACACAGGCTTGCTCCAGCCAGTCGTTGATCTCGTCAAGCGATCCCCAGCGCCGCTCACTGGCCTCACGCCAGATGTCCTTGCGCCGGTCCTGGACGTTCTTCTCGACGACTCCCTTCTCCCAGCCGGCGGCCCGGTTGCAGAACTCCGGCTCGAACAGGTAGTGCCCGGTCATGGCCTCGAAGCGCGCATTGACGCTGCGCTGCTTGCCCTGGCCGACCTTGTCGACCGCGGTCTTCATGTTGTCGTAGATGCCCCGCCGTGGCACGCCACCGAAGAGGGCGAACGCCCGCGCATGTGCATCGAACAGCATCTCGTGCGCCTGGCTGTAGTACGCCACCAGACAGAAGGCGCGACTGGCCGCCAGCTTGGTGTGTGCCACCTCCAGGCGGCGGCGCAGACCGCCGATGAACAGGTACTCGCAGCTCCAGTCGAACTGGAACGCCTCGCCCAACTCGAAGCTCAGCGGCACGAACCCTGCACCACGCGCCGCGTTGCCTTGCTCTTGCTGCCAGCGCTGGGCAAAGGCGTACACCGGCCCCCGACTGCCGCTGTAGCCCTGCGCCCGCAGCGCTTCAAACATCGCCTTGATCCCGCGCCGATCGCGTTTGCTGCGATGGCTATCGGCCTTGAGCCATTGGCTCAACTGCTCCTTGTACGGGTCCAGGATGCTGGGGGCCGACACCCGTTGCGGGTATCGGGGCTCGACCATCTGTCCGTCCTTGAGCCACTTGGTGGCTGTATTGCGCGAGATGCCCAGCCTGCGGCTGGCCTCGCGCACCGACACGTCCTGCCTCAGCACGAGGCGGCGCAACTTGCTCAATGTGCTCACGTTGATCACTCCTGCTCCCCCGTGCTGAAAAACTCAGCACGATAGAGCGGCAACGTGGCTCAGATTTCAACGTGAACACGTCCCGAAATGGCCCAGCTTTGGAAATGAATCAACAGCCTAACAAGTCACTTGTGGACTCCCTCTAAGTCACTTCTTAAGGGCACGTATCGTTTTTCCTAACAGCGCACCCGTCCTTGATGGACGGCTCCGAAGATACATCTCAAACAGTCCACAAACCGTCTACTAAAGCCATTTGAACCAGCGAAAGACCGCTACCAACCCAACACTCATTAGTAAGCAAAGACCTACCAACACCCAGAAGCCATTGGTGGCATCTGCGAACGGCAGTCCCAGAAGATTGGCGCCAAACAGGCCAGTGACAAAGTTCAAGGGCAAGAAGATTGTGGATACCACGGCAAAAACATAAGAGCTTTGATTCAGCTGTCGCTCCTGAATGCGGTTTGCCTGGTCACTGAGGATATCGATACGGTCACGCAAATTCTCCAGCGTTTCGAGCAACCGCAACAGCTGGTTCAGGTGCTCCTCCAGTCGGCCTCGGTGATTTATATTCAGCGGCGGGACGACGAGAGTTGTCAACGTTTGAAGAACGGCTCGCTGGGGGCCAAGATGACGAAGAAAGCCAGAGATCGCGGTCTGGGTATTGGCCATGCTCGGGCATGCCGCTTCCGTCTGGTGCTGAACCAGAAGGCCGCCGATCAGATCCACCCCATCCTCCAGCATCTCGACCTGCTCGGAAACTTCCGCGAGGTGCTCTTCGATGAGATCGCAAAGGAAGTCACCTGGCGTTGCAGGGCCGCGCCCCTGAGAGATGTCTTCTGCAAGTTCGAGGATGGGATCCACATCCTCCTCGCGGGTCGTGATAACCCGACGCTCATCAATCCAGATTCGCATGGACACCATGTCCTCTGGATGCCCCACTCCATCAGCTCTCAGATGCATCGCTTTGAGCAGAACCATCACACCCTGCCCGTGGACGCGCAACCGCGACCGGGTATCTTCAGAGACCATCGCTGCGGCGATCAGCTTGTCCAGGCCGGTCGCGCTCGAGAGAAAACCTTCCGTCTCGCGGTGGTGGATGCACATGTGCAACCACGACGCACCGCCGGTCATCTGGAGAAGATGGAGGAACCCAGGCGTACGCTCTGCTTCGATCATGGCTCTCAGCCCACGGTGGATTCAACGTCAAGGTTAACGGTATCTCCAACCCGTAGCACGCCACCTACGACGATCCGTGCCGTGGCGCCCCCGTGACCACGCAGCGCGGCGTAACCGCCTTCACCGAGCTCGTCCTCCATGCGTGAACAAGGAGGACATGGCCCCGTGATTTCAATGCGGACCGAACCGCCAATTCGCCAGACAAAGCGCTCTTCCCGGAAAGGTGAATGCATCGCGGCGATGTTGATCCCCGAGATCACGAGGTTGCGCCGCAAACGCTCCGGGGCAATTGGGGCTTGCCCCGTCCAGACCCCGAGCAAGCTGAGGTGCTCAGCCTGGATCAGACTCAGCTCGCGATGGCGTTGCGCATCCGACTGACGAAGCCGCAGGGAGCGGTGATCGCCAATCAGCCCGAGACCCGGTTCGGCCCTGGCCTCCTGCACGGACACAGCGTCCTTGAGGCGATCCGGGCGCAGAACGATGGCACCAAGTCGACCTGTGCCATGAAAGCGCCGGACCAAGTCGCGCAGCGTGCCGCCCATCGTTCAGACTCGAATGAGGTGCATCACAAGACTTCCTCTATGTGCAGTTCGCGTTGCCGGAAGCTGACAACATCACCGGCTCGGGCATCTGCGATCGCTGCGTAGATGGGCGCCTGGGTGGAAATTCCCATGTAGGTGTTGCCGTCGCACTGGAAGGCATCGCTAGCAACCGCAATCACGAACCAACGCCCGTCGATGCGAACCACGGCGCCTGTCTCCACCGAATCCCGGGGACCGAAATCGATCTGACGTAAGACTTCCAGGGCCTCCTGATGATCGTGAATGGGGCATTCGAACGCCTGCGCCAGAGCGGCATTGTTGACGGCCCGCGACGCCGCATCGCTTTCACTGGGTTCATCTCCGCGGCCCGCCGCACCGACCAGGTATTGCGCATAGGTCTGTTCAGCAAACCGCAGGCGCCCTTCGGCAAGGTCCAGCATGGTCTGGCGCAGATGGGTCTTGTTGCTCATTAGGACTCCTTTTTCAGGTCGACGTTTGTTGCGTTGGGGTGAACGGTAGCCGGTGCCAGACGGTGATGGCGTACCAGCCTCGGGGGTCGGTCAGGGTGCAGGTGTTGTCAAACCCGCTTCGGCGTGCGAGGTGTTCGATTGAAGCCAGGGAGTATTTCTGGGATTGCTCTGTATAGATGGTCTCCCCGGCATGGAATACAAACCCTCGGTCAAGGGTTCTGCTGTGGACCACCTGGTCAACTTGGCTCACCAGAAAGCTTCTGGCCACGTGTTCCAGCGGACAGTAGCTGGCGTAGTGCCGAAATTTCGTCAGATCGAAGTCCATGCCCAACTCGCGATTCAACCGCGTCAGCAGATTCAAATTGAACGCAGCGGTCACGCCCTGTGAATCGTCGTATGCTGCGCGCAACATGGCCGGGTCCTTGACCAGATCCAGACCAAGCAGCACAAGGTCACCCGGGCGCAAATGCGAATGCACCCGCTGCAGCAGCTTGACGGCACCGTGTTCGTCGAGGTTGCCCAGATTGCTGCCCAGCAACATTGCAACCTGGCGTCGCCCTTCGGCAATCTGAGGCCAATGCTCGAAATAGTCTCCCAGCACCGGTTCGATGGCCATGCGGGGGAGGTACGTGTCAAAGCGGCGGCTCAGATCCGCTAGGGCGTGTGCGGACACATCCATAGGCCTGTAGATGCAATCCACTTCACGTTGCGCCAGTGCCTGGCACAGCGACAGCGTTTTGGCCCCGTCGCCGCTGCCCAGTTCAATCAGATCGATCGGGCTGCACCGAGGATCTATCCACCGGGAAAGCTCATCCGCGCGTGAGCGCAGCAGCTCGTGCTCAAGGCGTGTGAGGTAGTACTCGGGCAGCGCCATGATCTGCTGAAACAGGCGCGAGCCCTCATCGTCGTAGAACCAAGCGGATGAGAGCGCCTTCTGTGGTCGCGTCAACCCTTGCAGAACATGCTCCGTCAGTCTGTCCCGATCAGTCATGCGGACTCCCGCGAGCGAACAGGACGGATGCCCGTGAACTGCCAACGCAACGGAGCGTGAAAGAAGTTCCGGTATGTCAAACGGGCGTGGCCCGGCGATGTGGCCCAGGACGCTCCGCGCAAGACCTGCTGGTTCACCATGAACTTCCCGTTGTATTCGCCCACTGCGCCCTCGCTGCGGGCAAAACCGGGATAGGGCTGATAGGCACTGCGCGTCCATTCCCATCGACGCCCCCAGTCGAACCGGCTTGCCGCTGCTTCCCACTCGAACTCGGTGGGCAATCGCCACCCCGCCCAATCGCAGAAAGCGTGTGCCTCGTAGTAACTGACATGCGTGACTGGTGCCTGACTGGTCAGCGGCATCACCCCCTGGAGCGTGTAATGACCCCATCCGTCAGGCTGGTTAGGGTCGGGCTGCCAGTACATCGGCGCACGGAATTTAAGCGTTTGCACCCAGTCCCAGCCTTCCGCATGCCAGAGCGAATGGCGCTGATATCCTCCGTCGCGCATGAACTGAAGGTATTCATCATTGGTGACTAGCGCCACACGGATGTCTACTCCTTGAATGAGCGCCAAATGCGATGGCGACTCGTTGTCGAAGGCGAACCCTGGCCCCTGGTGGCCCATGCGAATCGTCTGCCCTTCGACGCTAAGCCAATCGTCCAGTGGTGGGCAGGTTCCATCATGTTCGGCCGTCACATCTTGGGGACCGATGCCCAGAGGGTCATACGCCGGATGCAATGGGTTGTGGCCCAGGATGTACTTGATGTCTGTGATCAGCAACTCCTGATGCTGTTGTTCATGCTGCATGCCCAGCTCTACCAAGGCCGCGACCGCGGGCTCCAGTGGTTCCTTCAGCATACGGCGCATGGACTCGTCCACATGCGCGCGATACGCCATCACCTCAGCCACCGTCGGGCGACTCAAGCTCCCTCGCTGCGGGCGTGCCAGGTGAGCGCCCTCCGATTCGTAGTAGCTGTTGAACAGGTAGCCATACAGAGGATGGAACAGTCGATAGTCCGGCTGTTGTTTCGCGAGGACAAAAGTCTCGAAGAACCACGTGGTGTGGGCCAAGTGCCACTTCGGCGGACTGACGTCGGAAACCGGTTGGGGAACATGGTCCTCGGCACTCAGAGGGGCACACAGACGTTCGCTGCGCGAACGGACAGAGACGTATCGGGTTAGGCGGATGTCTTCAGGTGTCACGGCAGATGAGAAAAAAGAGAGTCAACTTCCGAAGCGCTCGGTGCGGATGGAGACCTCGGGCACATTTAGCCCGGTGACCATATGAACGATGGACTCGACAAAGTCATTACGCCCGCAGATGAAAACCTGCGCAGATTCGGTCGCCACATCACCCAATTGCTGCAATGCCCAAGCAACATCGGCTCCATCAATGCGGCCAACGTGGTCCTGTGCGCGCGGGGCACAGGTATCCCGCGAGAGCGCCAGTCGGCTGCGAAACCGCGGCGTAAACGCTTCCCATCGCTGCAGGGTGGGCCAGAGCAACACTTCGTCAAGATGGCGTGCGGCAACCAACAGCGTTGTATGCGCTTGGCTGTATGCACCCACGCGTTGCGCTGCCATGGACAAAAGGGGAACGACGCCAGATCCTCCCCCAATCAGCAAGGCTGGTCGTGTGTTCGACTCGTCAAGCACAAAATGACCTCCAACCGGTCCGAGGACTTCAATCGTTTCGCCGTGCTGGGCCTTGTCGTGAAACCAGGTGGATACTTCGCCATCGTCCAAACGCTCAATGCCAAGCTCATAGAGCCCGGTACGTTGAGGAGGTGAGAGGAGTGAATAGCTCCGTTGTGCCTGATAGCCGTCTTCCGCTGTCAGTCGGACATCCAAATGCTGGCCCGGCCTCGGGCGAACCCATCTGTCAGGACGCAGCACCACCCGCATGACGCGTGGAGTCAGTGCCTGCAACGCATCGATGCGTGCGGTCTGCCAGCTCAGCCGGTGTTGACCAACAGCCTCATCCATAGCGCTCTTCCTTGAAAGGGTCGCCTCGCATGTGATAGCCCCGCAGTTCCCAGAACCCGGCCTCGTCGCGCTCGTTGAACTGCAGCGCATTGACCCACTTGGCCGACTTCCAGAAGTAGAGATGCGGCACCAACAGGCGTGCCGGTCCCCCGTGCTCGGGCGCGAGCGGTCGGTCGTCGTAGTGCGTTGCGATCATTGCGCGCCCTTGTGTCAGATCGGCCAACGGCACGTTGGTGGAGTAGCCGTCCTGAGAATGCGCCAACACCCAAGGCGTGGGCGCTTCCAGTCCGGCCGCCTGCAACAAGGTGTCCAACGTCACACCGCGCCAGCGGGTGTCGAATTTCGACCAGGTGGTAACGCAATGGATATCGACCACCTGCTCGGTCTGGGGCAGGGCCTGGAATTCGCTCCAGGTCCAAACGCGAACCGGCCGCACACCGACCTTCAAGGTCAAGCGCCAATCGCCAAGCGCCAAGGCTTTTGGGGTGGGGCCCGCAGTCAGCACGGGAAAACCTTCCGTCAGGGACTGTCCTGGCGGAAGTCGACCGCCGTGGTTGTGGACATCGCGATTGCGGCCGCTGAATGAGCGGTTGATGGGCATGGTGTGGGTCCTCCGGCTCACCCAGAACTTGCGGTCAAGGGCTTGCGTCGATCAATGATGGTGGGCAGGAACTCGGTGACCGTCGGGTGAACGGGCAATGCATCCCGGACCAACTTCCAGGTGCCGCCACTGGCCATCACCAGACCGATCGCCTGAATGATCTCGTCCGACTGGATCCCGAGCATGGTCGCTCCGAGGAAATGACCACTGTCCTCATCGATGAGGAGCTTGATCTTGCCCACGGTTTCGCCTTCTTCCTTCGCGCGACTGACGTCCTTCATGGCGTGAACCGCCTGGGAAATGCGTCGCCCTTCGGTCACGAGTTTTCGCGCGTCGGCCTCATAAAGACCGACGTGGGCCAGCGGAGGATCGGTAAACATGGCATAAATGCCGACGCGCGCGGCGGCGCTGCGTTGCCCTCCGGCCAGGTTCTCCGCCACGATGTCCTGATCGTGGTAGCTGGTGTGGGTAAAGGCCCCGCGCTGATTGATGTCACCCAGCGCCCAGATGCCGGGAACCGCGGTTTCGAGCCGGTCGTTGGTGACCAGGTAGCCTCGCGCACTGACCTCCAGGCCCACCGTTTCCAGGCCCAGACAGTCGGTGTTCGGTATTCGCCCGGTGGCCACCAGCAGGTGGCTGCCATCCACGCTGCGGCCACCAGCCAACTGCACCCGCACGCCAGCGTCGTTGTCCGCCTTGCCGACCCGCTCAATGCGCACGCCGGTGTTCACTTCGATGCCTTCCGCTGTCAGCATTCCGGTCACAGCGGCTGCAATGTCCTCGTCCTCGCGGGCCGTGAGGCGGGGCCCTGTTTCCAGAATGGCAACCTCACTTCCCAGCCGCCGAAAGATCTGAGCCATCTCCAGGCTGATGTATCCACCGCCGATGATCACCAGCCTGGACGGTAATTCACGCAGCGCCAACAGCCGTTCGTTGTCCAGGAACGGCAGCTCGTCCAGCCCAGGCACCGGCGGAACAAAGGGACGTGTGCCGGTGTTCAGCACCACCTTGGGCGCCACCAGCTGATGCTCGCCGGCCAGCACCACGAACTGTTCGCCTTCACGGCCCGCCAGGCGACCGCGCGCCTTGATGATGGTGAGTCCTTCCAACTGGCCCAGCCAGGCCTGCAGGCCAGAGCGAGCCTCCTCCACCCGGCGTTGCATGCGCTCCATCGCTGCCCTGAAGTTGACCTGGACCGACCCGGTTTGCACACCGAATTCGCTGGCCCGGCGCGCCATGTGAGCCACACGAGCCGACTTGCGTAGGGTCTTGGTTGGGGTGCAGCCCCGATTGACACAGGTACCACCCAGGTCACGCTCCTCGATGAGCGCCACCTTCATACCCCGGGCAACGAGTGTCGCGCCCAGAAAGGGACCGGCCTGACCGGCTCCGATCACGATCGCGTCGAACCTCTGTTCCCCGCTCATGGCCGCACCTCGACACCGCGCCAGAACGCCACCCTGCCGGTCACCGCCTCCGCACCAGCCTTGGGCGACGGGTAGTACCACGCCGCGTCAGCGTTCACGTCTTCGCCGACCACGACGTCGTAGTAGCTGGCCCGCCCCTTCCATGGACAGGTGGTGTGCGTATCGCTTGGTTTGAAATGTTCCGGGCGCAACGCGTCGTGTGGGAAATAGGCGTTGCCTTCAACTTCCACGATGTCATCGCTCTCAGCGATGGTGGTGCCTTTCCAGATGGCTCTCATGCTCCGTCTCCTTCGTTTGTGTGTGGTTGGGATCAGTCCCGAATCAGTGTGGTGGTGATCACCGGATGGTTCTCCAGCGTTCGATGCACGGGGCAACGATCGGCGATGCGCAACAGGTCCTGTCGCTGGCTTTCACTCAACGGTCCGCTCAGCAGGAGCTGCCGCGTGACGTGGTCAACCTGTCCCGAGCGATCCCCGCACTCCTGGCAATCGGTCGCGTGCGCGCGCTCATGACGCAACCTGACCTGGACATCCTTGAGCGCATAGCCTTTTCGCTTGGCGTACTGGCGCAATGTCATGGACGTGCAGGCGCCCAGCGACATCAGCAGAAGTTCATAAGGATCGGGCCCGCGTTCGCCACCACCCACTTCCTTGGGCTCATCGGCGTCGAGGTGGTGCGGACCTGCTCGCATCGATCGCCAGAAGGCGTGATCGTGCTCCCCCACCCACACCTCGCCCGCACGAAGGTCCGACGGCGCATCGTTTCGCTCGGCTCGCATCGGCAGAAACCGCGAGGCCCAGGCGCCAATCAGGTCAGCCGCATACTGCGCATCGGCCGGGCGCGTGAGCAGATGGTCCGCATCGTCCAGGCTGATGAAACTCTTAGGATGTCTGGCCGCCTTGAACAGGTCCTGTGCCTCGCCGATGTCCACCACCGCGTCACTTGGCGCGTGCATAACCAGCAAGGCCGCGCGAAGCCCCTTGACCGGGTTCTCGTGGGCTTGGGCCTGGAGCTCTTCAATGAAGGCCGGCGCGATCCTGAACGCCCGGCCGCCCAGGTCGACCTGGATCTGCCCATCCTCTTCGGACTTGGTCGGACCGAAGTGACGAAGCACATGGTCGGCCGTCGCGGGTGCGCCCAGCGTGCAAACCGCCCGTATGCCGTCGAGGCGGGCAGCCGCCGCGATGGCCGCCGTCCCCCCCAGGCTGTGTCCGACCAACAGTGCAGGCATGCCGATCGTGCTCTGCATCCAGTGCACCGCCGCCACAATGTCCGCCACGCTGGACGAAAAGCCACCGCGCCCGAAGTCGCCTTCGCTCTCGCCCAGACCGGTGAAATCAAAGCGCAGCGTGGCGATGCCCTGCTGAGCCAGCGCCCGGCTGATGCGGGTCGCGGCGAGAGAGTTCTTTCCGCAGGTAAAGCAGTGGGCAAACACCGCCAGGGCTTGTAACGGTGCATGGTCCGGGCGTTCCAAGACACCCACCAGCAGACCCTGGCTGCTGCCAGCGAAGCCTACCTTTTCGCTGCTCATGCTTTCTCCAGTGCCAGGGCGTTGATGCAGTAGCGCAGACCGCTGGGCTTGGGTCCGTCGGGAAACACGTGACCCAGGTGGGCGTCGCAGACGTTGCACGTCGTCTCCACCCGCACCATGCCGTGGCTGTTGTCTCCGTGATAGCCCACCAGACCCGGGGCAATGGCCTGCGTGAAGCTGGGCCAGCCGCTGCGGCTGTCATATTTGGTCGACGCATCGAATAGTTCAGTGCCGCAGCACACGCACCGGTAGATCCCGGGCGAAAACAGCGTACACATCGAGGAGCTGTGCGCCCGTTCGGTGCCCTTGAGCCGCGTGATTCGGAACTGCTCGGGCGTCAGCTGTTGGGCCCACTCGGCTTCGCTGCGCTCAACTCGGCGCGGTGGCGTCGGGTTGCCCGTTTCCACCAGTTGAATCACTCCTTTCCAAGTCAACATGTCGGGCCCAGGCTCCGGTGCCGCCGGTTCGTTTTCCAGCCGCTTGAGAAAGGTGACGAGCTTGTCGGCGTCGATTCGGAAATGGTTGTAGACCACTCTGCCATCGGGATCGATCAGGATGAACCAGGGTGTGCCGCCGTTGCGGTAGCGGCGCATCAGCTCCGAACCCGCGCCGTCCTGTTCGTCACCGGCGTCGTGCCCGAAGGGAATGCCCAGCGCGTAGCGGGAGTGATTGGCCAGCATGCGCTCCCAGGTGTTCGAACCGAAGTCCTCGAACACGGTCTGGACTGCGGCGAACCCGACGAAGTCGCTCCCCCGAAACGCGTCGACCACCCGGGCAAGCGCCGGAAAGCCGGTCGCATGGCACCCCGGGCAGGCGTCCTGAAAACAGAAGATGAGCTTGAACCGGCCGGGCATGCGGTCCAGGTCGAAGTGTTCCAGCGCCTGGCCCGACGCGTCCACCCACCGGGTCACACCCAGGGGAGCGGCCGCTTCGCCAAGGACACCGGGTTCCTGTTTCGTTGTGGTCATGCGAAGTCTCCTTTCAGAAATCGTTGGGTACCCCAATCAGGTGCCGCAGAAGGTGCGGTGGGCTGCGGCCACTTCGGGCGAGGCCGGCAGCGTGAATGGCCGCGCGGACTCCACCGTCTCGTACGGCCGCCCCAGCACCGCCAGCAGGCGCTCGAACGGACCGAGGTCGGCCTCGTCCACGGCACTCGACAGCGCCGCCTCCACCTGGTGATTGCGCGGGATCACGAAGGGATTGACCGACCACGCCGTTGCGGCGCAGTCCTGCAAGGTCCTTCCCTCCCGGGCCATGCGCTGGCGCCAGCGCGCCAGCCAGTCCGAGAGCGCCGGGCGCTCCCGTCCGAACAGGTCGTGCAGTGCGGCATCCGGCCCCGTGATGGCGTCGGACAGGAGGCGGAACGCCAGCGTGAAGTCCACCTTTTCCCGCTGCAGCAGCTGCAGGAAGTCGTCCGCCAGGGCGCGGTCGTCCGGCTCTTCAGCGGCCAAGCCCAGCTTGGCGCGCAGCTGCCCGGTCCAATGCCGGTCAAAGCGCACGGCAAACCCGGCCACCACCTGTTCCACCCGTTCCACGACGTCGATATCGCGGGCGTCCAGAACCGGCAGCAACGCTTCGGCCAGACGGGCCAGGTTCCATTGCGCCATGGCCGGCTGCTGGCCGTAGGCATATCGCCCCTGACGGTCGATCGAGCTGAACACCGTGGCCGGATCGAAACCCTCCATGAACGCACACGGACCATAGTCGATGGTCTCGCCCGAAATGCTCATGTTGTCGGTGTTCATCACCCCGTGGATGAAGCCCACGCCCATCCAGCGTGCAATCAGCTGCGCCTGCCGCTCACAGACGGCCTCCAGCATCGGAATGGGCTTGTCGGAAAGCTTGGCGAGGGCGGGGTCATGCCGCGCCACGGCATAGTCGAGCAGCCGCCGAAGCATCACCTCCTCCTCCCGCGCCGCGAAGAACTCAAAAGTGCCCACCCGCAAGTGGCTGGCCGCCACGCGCACCAAGATCGCCCCGGGGGGCGAGCCCTCGCGGTTCACCCGCTCACCGGTCCGGATCACCGCCAGCGCACGCGTCGTGGGAATGCCCAACGCGTGCATGGCCTCGCCCATGAGGTACTCGCGCAGCGCCGGGCCCAGTGCCGCCTTGCCATCGCGACGGCGCGAAAACGGCGTACGGCCCGACCCCTTGAGGGCCAGGTCCCGACGCTGTCCTGCCGTGTCGATGAGTTCCCCGAGCAGCAAGGCGCGGCCATCCCCCAAGTGTGGCGAGAACTGGCCGAACTGGTGTCCCGCGTAGGCCTGCGCCAGCGGCGCCGCCTCAGCCGGCATTTCCACGCCGGACAGCCACGCCAGACCGGTCGCAGACTTCAGCGTCGCCGGCTCCAGCCCCAGCTCCAGCGCCAGGGCGTCGTTGAACTGCACCCAGGCCGGGGCCGGGGACGGCTCGGGCTTCCAAGGCACATAGAACCCCTGCATGTCCCGGAAGAAGCTGTTGTCAAACGGCAGCCGAAACGCCGGGCCCGTCCCCGGCGTCTTCGGCTCCGACACGGCCTTTGGTGTGGACGCACGCATGACTTCAGGCCGCCTTGAGACCATCGTTCGAAGCGCCGAACGCCCCGATCAGCTGCCGCTCGTCGAGCTCGAAGTCGCTGTAGAGCACCTCGTCCAGCGGATCGATCACCAAAAACCACGGCGTGCCGCGCGTCCCGTAGTCCGCCATGAGCGACGACGCGCGTCCGATCGCAGGGTCGTGTCCGAACGGAATGTTCAAGCCGTAGCGCAACTGCGTCTCGCGCAGGCGCTCGAAGGTGTTGGACTCGGCGCCCTCGAACACGGTCTGCACCGCGGCAAACGCGAAGCCGCGATCGCCCAACGCCTTGATCAGCTTCTGCAGGGTCGGAAAGCCATGGCTGTGGCAGCCCGGACACCAGTGCTGGAAGCAGAAGATCACTTTGAACCCGTCGCCCAGATCGGACAGCTTCAGCGGTGCCATGCTGCGCCCTTCGCCGTCGATCCACCACGGCACCCGCAGCTCGGGCGCCTGTTGAATGCACCGGGATTGCATCACCATCTCCTCAGGAAAAAAACAGACACACCGGGTCGGCCCGCCCACTGGCGCGCCGACCCCCACCGTTCTTGAGCGTTGGCCGTCAGCCGATCTCGCGTCGCGGCAGCTTCCAGCCCACACGGGGGTAGTGGCAGGTGTAGCCGTTGGGGTGCTTGACCAGGTAGTCCTGATGCTCGGGCTCGGCCTCCCAGAACGGCCCCGCGGGCGCGAGCTCGGTGACCACCTTGCCCGGCCACAAACCCGAGGCATTCACATCGGCAATGGTCTGCTGCGCCGTGGCCAGCTGCTCGTCCGAGGTGTAGAAAATGGCCGACCGGTAGGAACTGCCGCGGTCATTGCCCTGGCGCCCCGGGGTGCTCGGATCGTGGATCTGGAAGAAGAACTCCAGCAGGTCGCGAAAGCTCGTCTGCGTGGGGTCGAACTCCACCTCCAACGCCTCGGCGTGGGTGCCGTGGTTGCGGTAGGTGGCGTTGGGCACATCGCCGCCGCTGTAGCCCACACGGGTGCGCAACACGCCAGGCAGCTTGCGCACCAGGTCCTGCATGCCCCAGAAACAACCGCCGGCCAGGACTGCTTTTTCGCTCGGGTTCATCGTGATCTCCTTCAAAGTTCTGCCTCAAGGCATTGAACCTGAAGTCGGGTCCGTTCGGCACAGCACAACGGCATTCGGCGTCCGCATCACGCCACCGATCGTCCAGAACCAGGGCGCGATGGACCTACGGCTGACTCAGATGCTCCATCTGCCAAGCGCTGGGCGATTGCCCCGAGGCCCGTTGAAACGCTCGCGCGAATGCGGTGGCATTACCGTAGCCCACCTGAGAGGCCACCGCCTTCACTGCCTGCCCTTGCGCGAGTAGGTTGCGGGCAACCGCCATGCGCCAGTGGGTCAAGTAGGTCAACGGCGGTATGCCCACCACCTGGACAAAGCGCAGGGCAAAGGCAGACCGGGACAGGTGCGCCAGCTCCGCCATGCTGTCAAGCGTCCAGTCGTGCTCTGGCGATTCGTGCAGCATGGACAGCACCACACCCAGACGGCTGTCGACCATGGCCTCCAGCACACCGCCGGACAGCAGTTGCCGATCAATCAGGTGACGCACAAGCACCACGAAGGTGTATTGCAGCAGGCGGTCGATCGCTGCCCGATAACCAAAAGCACGTGCCTCGGCCTCCTCGAACAGCAGCTCTACCGGTCGCTGCAGCGATGACGTGGCGGTCAAGTCAATCACCGTGACGTCCGGCAAGATCATGTCCAGCGGCGGCGCCAATTCACTGAGGGTGGCGCACATCAGGTCCACCCCCTGCGGCCCTGAGCCCTGAACCCAGTGCTCCAACGCGCGGGGAAGCAACAGCACGCTGGGCGCCCGCACGTTCAGCGGCGCAAAGCCCTTGCGCGTCAGTTGCAGCTCGCCGCGACTCAGCAGGTGCATCGTCCCCTGCTTGAGGCCGTCAGCCTCGGATCCCTGCGTCAGGGTACAGAGATTTCCCGAGAAAAACATGCGCGCCGTGGGGGTGAACCGTAACAGCTGGTTCAGCAGAGAGGCGTTCGGCAAGGGAGTGCTTTGGTTCAAGCGCGTGACACCTGTTGTGGGTTAGACCTTGATTATCTTGGAGCTTCCGCCTCTCCTTAGAATGACTGCATGCCCCCCCCGTCCCTTTCGTCCAGCATCTCTCGACACCACCAAGCTCCCGCAGAAATTGAGGGCCAGGCGCTCAGGACGTCAAACTTCCTGCGCCAGGTCATTGAAAAAGACCTCGCCACCGGCACCTACGCCCAGCGCCAATGGGGCGGCGGCCCGGGTGATGCCGCCTTCCACGACGCCGGCCAGCCCGACCCGGCCAAGATCCGCACCCGCTTCCCGCCCGAACCCAACGGCTACCTGCACGTGGGCCACGCCAAGAGCATCTGCCTGAACTTCGGCCTGGCGCGCGACTACGGCGGCGTCTGCCACATGCGCTTTGACGACACCAACCCCGAGAAGGAAGAAAAGGAGTACGTGGACTCCATCCTCGACGCGGTGCAGTGGCTGGGTTTCAACTGGGAATCCAACTTCAACGGCAAGCAGGAAAGCCACCTGTACTACGCGTCGAACTACTTCGACTTCATGTACCGCGCGGCCGAATACCTTATCACCGCCGGCCACGCCTATGTGGACGAGCAGACAGCCGAAGACATGCGCATCAACCGCGGCGACTTCGGCAAGCCCGGCGTGGACAGCCCCTTCCGCAGCCGCAGCCCGGAAGAGAACCTGGCCCGCTTCCGCGAGATGCGCGACGGCAAACTGGCCGACGGCGCCGCCGTGCTGCGCGCCAAGATCGACATGGCCTCGCCCAACATCAACCTGCGCGACCCGGCCATCTACCGCATCCGCCGCGCCACGCACCACAACACGGGCGACGCCTGGTGCATCTACCCCATGTACACCTTCGCGCACCCCATCGAGGACGCGCTGGAGCAGATCACCCACAGCATCGCCACGCTGGAATTTGAAGACCAGCGCCCGTTCTACGACTGGTTGCTGGAGCGTTTGTGCGAAGGCGGCCTGCTCAAGGCCCCACCGCCGCGGCAGTACGAATTTGCGCGCCTGAACCTGACCTACGTGATCACCAGCAAGCGCAAGCTGGCGCAGCTGGTGAACGAGAAGAAAGTCAGCGGCTGGGACGACCCGCGCATGCCCACCATCGTCGGCCTGCGCCGCCGCGGCTACACGCCCGAGGCCATCCAGCTGTTTGCCGAACGCATCGGCGTGACCAAGAGCGACTCCTGGATCGACTATAGCACGCTCGACGGCTGCCTGCGCGAAGACCTGGAAAACAAGGCCCACCGCGGCATGGCCGTGCTTGACCCCGTCAAGCTGGTGCTCACCAACTGGGCCGAAGTGTTCGGCTCTGACGGCTACACCGAAGACTGCACCCAGCCCGCCCTGCCCCACAGCACCATTGCCGAAGGCCAGACGCCGCCGCCTGACCGCGTCTTCAAGATCGGCAAGGACGTGTGGATCGAACGCGAAGACTTTGAAGAAGTGCCGCCCAAGGGCTACAAGCGCCTGTTCCCAGGCAACGTGGTGCGCCTCAAAGGCGGCTACGTCATCGAATGCACGGGTTGCGCCAAAGACGCCGAAGGCAAAGTGACCGAAGTGCACGCCAAGGTCATCCCCGGCACCAAGAGCGGCACCCCCGGCGCCGACAGCGTCAAGGCCAAAGCCGCCATCACCTGGGTGGGCAACGCCGACGGGGTGAGCGCCGAAGTGCGCCTGTACGACCGCCTGTTCACCGACCCGCAACCCGACGCGGGCGGCAAGAACTTCCTGGACGCGCTGAACCCCGACAGCCTGAAGGTGGTGACGGCGGTTGTGGAGCCTTCACTGGCTGCAGCGAAG
Source organism: Achromobacter sp. 1011811831 (assembly GCF_059760905.1). NCBI lineage: Bacteria > Pseudomonadati > Pseudomonadota > Betaproteobacteria > Burkholderiales > Alcaligenaceae > Achromobacter > Achromobacter sp. 1011811831. The sequence goes on along the minus strand of NZ_JCBANG010000065.1, from coordinate 3,413 downwards.
CCAGACCAGAAATTCCAGTTTGAGCGCCACGGCTACTTCGTGGCCGACCGTGCGGACCACGGGGTGGGCGGGAAAGTGGTGTTCAACCGGGTGACGGGGTTGAAGGATCGTTGGAATTGATCGCTATTCCCACTCTGTGCTTGCTTAATGCCTCGTACAAATCGTCTTTGTTGAAGACATCGCCTTGCACCACTTCACTCTCAGAATCTGGGGGTAGCTATCTACTCCGTTTTGGCGAGTAGGTGAACAGATCCGGAACAACGCGCGGTTGACACGGCCACATAGGAGTTGCGGAGCGTTTGCCCGGTAAACCTGTCTTGAATCGTCCCGAGGAGATTCGAACGCGCTGCCTAAAGCAACCACGCAAGCAACGTGAGCCGTTTTTCGACACCGACGAATCTGTGCATGCGCTGGTTATGGTCGAAAAGTGAGGCGCTCTACCAAATCGCAAAAACGGCAGGAAGTACATGGGTGTGTGGCATACCTCCCCCGACAACAGGGCGCACGCTTTACGACAAGTTGATGCGGTGTCTGGGCGAGATTGCCCATACGCACGATACCGACTGAAGTACCCGCCACCAACTTCGGCGACTAGGATGGCCATAATGAGCCAAATCCAACGGGGTCTACGGTTCCAGCAATTGCACACTGCCGAGGCCATCTTTCTGATGCCCAACGCTTGGGACGTTGGTAGTGCGCTGATGCTCGCGTCCTGCGGCTTTCCCGCTATCGCCACTACGAGTGCAGGCGTGGCTTTCTCGCTGGGATTCCCTGATCAAGAAGCTGCTGTGAGCAGGGAGACCATGCTGGATCGCGTGGGGTCCATTGCTGCGGCAAGTCCACTTCCTGTCTCCGCCGATCTCCAGTCGGGCTACGGTGCGAGCCCTGAAGAGGTTGGAGAAACCATCGCGGCTGCGATTCGTGCTGGTGTGGTGGGCGCGAACATCGAGGACTACAGCGGCAATCCTGCGCAAGCCCTGTTCGACAGAGAGCACGCTGTCGCGCGCGTTCGGGCAGCAAGACGCGCCGCGGACGCGTCGGGAGTTCCTTTTGTTCTGACGGCCCGATCCGATGTCTACCTGACTGGTGCGAGCAATGTTTTTGCAGAGGCCGTCGAGCGATGCAATGCGTACCGAGAGGCGGGTGCGGATTGCCTCTTTGTGCCGGGGGCTTCCGACCCCAAGACCATCGAAGCGCTCGTCCGGGAGATCAATGCCCCCCTCACCGTGGTCATGGGCCTGACAGGTTCACCTCTCACCGTGCCCCAACTCGGATCTTTGGGCGTTCGACGGGTCACCGTGGGCGGCAGTTTGGCTCGTGCCACTTTCGGCTTGATTCGAAGGGCGGCGCAAGAGATGGCCGCGTCTGGAACGTTCTCATACGCCGACCAGCAAATCCCCGACGCGGAGCTATCCCAGTTCTTTGAAGATCAGCGTGGCTCTGGCTTCGCCATGTAGGCGTACAGTTCAACGGTGGACCGGACACGGGTGTGGGCTGGGAATCGGCTCGTAGCCCAGATCGACAGTCACGAGTCGAAAAGTGAGCCGTCACGTTTTTTCACTTTTCCTGGCAAGGATCCCGGTTTTTTTCACTATCTGTGTCACTTGGGACGTGATCGTTGACAAGGTTGCTGAAAAACCCCTTGAAGATCAACGGGTCACTTTTCACTTTCTCTGTCATCCGACAGTTCTCGTGACAGCTCTTTGACTAGGCTTTCTAAGGGGTCGTCTCAGAAAACGGAAAATAAAGCACGCTAAGGCGTAACTACCCTCGGCTACACCGCGTCGGCACCACGCGGCTCTTTCTCCCCTTGCAGCGAAGCAATCAGCGGGCAAGAAACGTTCCCTTGCCGCGCATGGCAGGCGAACACAAGTTCGGATAGCACGGTTTCCATGCGCGCCAGGTCGGTCATTTTTTCGCGCACGTCCTGAAGCTTGTGCTCGGCCAGGCTGCTGGCTTCCTCGCAGTGGGTGCCGTCATCCAGCCTCAGCAGCTCTGCGATCTCGTCGAGGCTGAATCCGAGCCGCTGGGCTGATTTCACGAAGCGCACCCGCGTCACATCCGCCTCGCCATAGCGGCGGATGCTGCCATAGGGCTTGTCCGGCTCCGGCAACAAGCCCTTGCGCTGATAGAACCGGATTGTTTCCACGTTGACCCCGGCCGCCTTGGCGAAAACGCCAATAGTCAGATTCTCCAAATTTTTTTCCATATCGCTTGACTCCGTACATTGGTACGGAAGTAAGCTTAAGCTATCCAATCCAGATTTGAAAGGACAAGCGTATGTCTGAACCTCAAAACGGGCGCGGGGCGCTCTTCACTGGCGGGCTAGCCGCCATCCTCGCCTCGGCTTGCTGCCTGGGGCCGCTGGTTCTGATCGCCCTGGGGTTCAGCGGCGCTTGGATCGGCAACTTGACGGTGTTGGAACCTTATCGCCCGATCTTCATCGGCGCGGCGTTGGTGGCGCTGTTTTTCGCCTGGCGGCGCATCTACCGACCGGCGCAAGCCTGCAAACCAGGGGATGTGTGTGCGATTCCCCAAGTGCGCGCTACTTACAAGCTCATTTTCTGGGTCGTGGCCGCGCTGGTTCTGGTCGCGCTCGGATTTCCCTACGTCATGCCATTTTTCTATTAATCACAGGAGTTCATCATGAAAAAACTGTTTGCCTCTCTCGCCATCGCTGCCGTTGTTGCCCCCGTGTGGGCCGCCACCCAGACCGTCACGCTGTCCGTACCGGGCATGACCTGCTCCGCTTGTCCGATCACCGTCAAGAAGGCGATTTCCAAGGTCGAAGGCGTCAGCAAAGTTAACGTGACCTTCGAGACACGCGAAGCGGTTGTCACCTTCGATGATGCCAAGACCAGCGTGCAGAAGCTGACCAAGGCCACCGAAGACGCAGGCTATCCGTCCAGCGTCAAGAAGTGAGGCACTGAAAACGGCAGCGCAGCACATCTGACGCCCTTGTCTGCTACCACAAACGAAAAAGGATCTGTCGCATGACCCATCTAAAAATCACCGGCATGACCTGCGACTCGTGCGCGGCGCACGTCAAGGAAGCGCTGGAAAAAGTACCCGGCGTCCAATCTGCCATAGTGTCCTATGCCAAGGGCGCGGCCCAGCTCGCCCTTGATCCAGGCACAGCGCCGGACGCACTGACCGCCGCCGTGGCTGGCCTAGGCTACAAAGCGATGCTCGCCGATGCCCCGCCGACCGACAACCGCACTGGGCTGTTCGACAAGGTGCGCGGCTGGATGGGTGCCGCCGACAAGGGCAGCGGCGGCGAGCGCCCGTTGCAAGTCGCCGTGATCGGCAGCGGTGGAGCCGCGATGGCGGCAGCACTGAAGGCCGTCGAGCAAGGCGCGCAGGTCACGCTGATTGAGCGCGGCACCATCGGCGGCACCTGCGTCAACGTCGGT
>NZ_JCBANG010000064.1:0-38941 GCF_059760905.1 Achromobacter sp. 1011811831 | reverse complement strand
CCCATGCCCCGGGCGGCCGCCGCGCCGGCAAAGAACGCGAACAGACTGAAACGACTCCATACGGGCGCGTCGCGCCCGGACGCCGCGGCCGTTGCAATAATGTCGCAAGAATCATGGCATCCTGCGCGCCTTGCCGCTCGCGGGACCACACACGGAGAACATGCGATGCGCAAGATGGCAGGCGGCCTGATGGCCGCGTTGGCGCTGGGCTTGACCGGCGGCGCCTGGGCGGCGCCGGACGCCAGCGAACAATTGCAGTACGAATCCTTCATCGTGGCGACGGGCGCGTCCAATGGCGCGGCCCGCGCCTGCGGCGCGTCCGAGCCCGATCTCAAGCAACATCAGGACACCTCGCGCAAGAACCTGCAGCGCTACGCCCAGGAATACGGCTTCAACGCCCAGAACTACGACACGCTGTACGACAAGGGGCTGGACCAGGGCAAGGCCATGATGGAAGAGATGAAGCGCTCGGGCGTGGACGGTTGCCGCGGCGTACTGGGCAGCTTCCAGAACGAGCGCGTCATCGGCTACGAGGACATGAAGGCGGCGCTGGCCGAGGTCAGCGACGGCCTGCCGGGGGAAACCGAGAAATAGGACGGAGGCACAGTTCGCGCCGTCCCTCGGGGCAAGCTTGAAGCAGAAGAAAGCGCGGCGCCCGCGCGCCGCCGCCCTCGCCTACAGCCCGTTCTGCTTGAACCAGTCCAGCATGCGCTGCCAGGCCTGTTCGGCCTCGGCCTTGCGGTAGCTGGGCCGATAGTCCGCATGGAAGGCATGCGGCGCTTCGGGATAGATGTCGATGCGCGAGGCCTTGGCGGCGGCCGGCCCCTGGGCCAGCGCCACCCGCATGCGGTCCACGTCCGCCAGCGGAATGCCGGCGTCCTTGCCGCCATAGGCGCCCAGCACCGGCGCCTTCAGGTCCCCGACCGCGCTCAGCACCGGGCGCGGCTTCAGCTCGCTGGGCTCGCCGCCCAGCTGCCCGTACCAGGCAGCGCCCGCGCGCAGCTTGGGATTGTGCGCGGCATAGAGCCAGACCTGGCGTCCGCCCCAGCAAAAACCCAGGATGCCCAGCCGGCCCGCGTCGCCGCCATGCTCGGCGGCCCAGGCCGAGGCGGCATCCAGGTCGCGCTGCACCTGCGCGTCGGGCACCTTGCTGATGATCTCCGCCTGCAGCTTGGGGATATCGGCATAGCGCGACGGGTCGCCCTGGCGCGCGAACAGCTCAGGCGCCACCGCCAGATACCCCAGATGCGCCAGGCGGCGGCAGATATCCTGGATGTACTCGTGCACGCCGAATATCTCGGACACCACCAGCAGCGTGGGCAGGTTCTTCTTGCCCTGCGGCGCGGCGCGATAGGCCGGCATCTTGCCGTCGGCCACCGGAATGTCCACCTTGCCCGCCAGCAGGCCGGCGGCGTCGGTGGCTATCGCCGTCTGCGCCACCGCCTGCCCCGCCGCCAGCGAAAATCCCGCCGCCACCGACGTGGCGATGAAGCCCCGACGGTCCAGCTTCAAGGGCGGCAGCAAGCTGTCGAACTGCGAATCCTGGTCGTTCATGCCTCATCTCCTGGGAAGAGCGCTCGCCCGTATCCGCACCAAACCCGCCACGGGCGGCAAGATTGCACTTCACACCTCACACTTCAACTACCAACGACAACGACATCAGCCGTGCCGCCTTCCAGAGAGGCACACTCCGGTGACGCACACTCCGCAAGGTCGCAGGCGCCGACACGACCAGGTCGCCCCCAATCGGGATGTCGCGGATCCGGCTCCGCCGGTCCGCAGACATGCCCCCTTGAGGGGGAAGCGCGCAGCGCTTCGGGGGTGGGTCCACCTACTTCAGAGAGAACTCCACCCGCGACGGCACGCCTTCGTCCTTGATGCCGTCTGCGTCCAATTGCGGCGCGACGATGAAGACGCGCTCGGCCAGGCCCTCGTGAGCAAGCAGCTTCTCATAGACGGCCTGGGCGCGCGCGTCGGCCAGCTGGCGCAGCTGCTCGTCGCCCACCGGCGCCACGCTGCGCAGCATTTCCTCCATCTGCGCATCCGGTATGGACTTGGCGATGCCGATCAGGTTCCTGGGCTTGTCCTTGATGTCGGTATCGCCGTAGACCTCTTCCAGGTACTTGGAGCGCTCGGCGGGCGACACGTCGACGCCGGCAGGGTTGGGCTTCTTGCCGCGCGGCGCGACGGCGGCGGCCTTGGCGGCGCGGATCTTGCTTTCGATCCAGGCCTGGCGCAGGCCTTCCATGTCGGTCTTGGGATCGGCGCGGCCGCTCAGGTCCATCTTCAGGCCGGGACGGTCGGTCAGGGCCTTGATCAGCGTGTCGATGCGCTGCTGGGAATCCTCGGTCAGCGCGGCGCTGCCCGGCGCGAACTCCACATAGGACAGCTCCTCGCCGCCGCCAAAGGCCGAGGCCAGCAGGCTGAAGGGCGAGGTCACCGCCTTGACCACCAGGTTGAGCACCACGCGCACCACGATGCCGCCGACCGAGAACTCCGGATCGTCCAGCGAACCGGAAATCGGCAGGTTGATGTCGATATTGCCGCGCGAGTCCTTCAGCAGCGCCACGGCCAGCAGCACCGGCAGCTTGGTCGCGTCGGGGCTGTTGGTCTTGTCGCCGAAGGTCAGCTGGTTCAGCACCACATGATTGCTGGCGGTCAGCGCGCGATCCTTGATCTTGTATTCCAGGTCGACCGACAGCTTGCCGCGCTTGATGGGATAGCCCACGTACTTGGCGGAATAGGTGTTGAAGCGCGGCAGGTCCACGCCCTTGGCCGAAGCCTTCAGGTCCAGCGCCAGGAACTTGGCGAAGGGCTGCACCACGCCGCTGATCGACAGCGGCGCGGTCGTGTACACGCGGCCCGTGACCTTGACCTTGGCGGGCTGCGGATTGCTGGAGGACACCGCCGAGATCGAGCCGTCGATGCTGGACAGCTCCGCCACGTAGTTCGGCTTGACGAAGCGGTCGGTGAAGGTCATGCGGCCGCGCGTCAGCGTCACGCTGTTGAGCGAGATGTCGGGCATGCCGCCGCTCTTGGCGGCGGGCTCGGGCGCGGCGCGGCGGGCCGGCGTCTGCGTGTCCTGGGTGATGGAGCCGCCCGCCTGCCCAGGCGCCGCCACCAGGTCCATCACGTTGAGTCGGCCCTGCGCGTTGAGCAGGATACGGCCATAGAAATCGTCCAGCGCGATATCGCCCAGCTTGGCGCCGATCTTGTCGCCGGCGACGGAAATATCCATGCCGGAGAAGGCCAGGCGCTTCCAGTTCAGGAAATCGTCCTTGTTGACGCGGTCCTGCAGGTCCAGGTCGGTGACCTCCACCCCGCCCTTCCAGCCGACCGTGAGCGGCGCCTTGCCATTGGCCGCCGCGAAGGCCACATCGCCCTTGGCGCCCAGCGTGACGGCACGCACGGTGGCGTTCAGGCTGGACGCGAAGTAAGGCGCGAACGAGGCCACGTTCAGCGCCGACAGGTCCACCGAGGTGCGCAGCGTCAACGGCTGCGGCGTGAACGCCCCCTTCAAGGCCAGCTTGCCGTTGCCCTGCACGCCGTCGGCGTCCAGCGTGAAATTGCTTTGTCCCGGTCCCATGGCCAGCCGATCGGCGGTCAGGTGCAGGCGTTGCAGCGCGACATCCAGCGCGGGTTTCAGGGATTCGTCGCGCGCCTTGAACTGGATCAGCTCGGCTTGCGCGCCGGTGGCGGACACGTCCACCGCCCCGCCCTTGTCCAGCACGTGCACTTGCGCGGACAACGCCAGGCGGCCGTCCTGCAGCGTGATCGGAGCGGCGCTGCGCACCGCCGGCGCGAGCGGCGCCAGCGCCACGTTGCCCATGCGGAAGGACATTTCCAGCGCCAGCGGCTGCAGCACCAGCGGACCCTTGGCGCGGATCCAGCCGCCGTCGGTGCTGTTGTCCACCGTCAGCCACAGGTTGATCGGGCGATCCTTCTGCTGCGGGATCTCCACGCCCTCGACCGTGGCGGCGATGCCGGTCATCGAGTAGTCGAGCTTGCTGACCGCATCGGTCAGGTGCAGCTCGCCTTCACGGATATTGAAGGCGTCCAGCGTGATCTTCCATTCGGCCGGCGCGGCCGGTTGGGGCGCCGGGGCCGTGCCTGCCGGACCAGCCGGAGGCGTGGCGCCCGCGGCAGCGGACGCCGACGGCGTGGCCGCGCCAGCCGCAGCGCCGCCTGCGGCCGGAATCGCAGACTTGGGATCGGCGGCTTTGGCTTCGGCCGGCTTGGCGTCGGCCGCCTTGGCGTCGGCATTCTTCGCATCAGCCGCCTCCGCATCTCCGGCCTTGGCATCTCCGGCCTTGGCATCTCCGGCCTTCACATCCGCCGGTTTCACGCCCGCCGGCTGGGCAGCTGCCGCAGCAGAAGCCGCCTTGCCCGCTTCGGGTGCGCCAGCCTGCGCGGCGGCGACCTTGGCCGAGGCCTGCGGATCCGCAGGCTGGGCGGCGGCCTTGCCCGCATTCGGCGCGGTCTTGGCATCCTGTGTCTTGGCATCCGCCGGCTTGCCCGCAACCGGCTTGCCACCCGCAGGCTTGCCACCCGCCGGCTTGGCCGCGCCGGGCTTCGCGCCCAGCTGTTGCAGCTGCTCGGCCACGTCCTGCCAGTTCAGCCGCAGGTTCTCGTAGCGGCGCGCATGCACCTGCGGCGCCCACAGGCCGACGTCGCCGATATAGGCCTGCCGCGCGATGGGTTCAAGTTCCAGGCGCGATACCGTCAACGCGCTCCAGGACGCCAGCTCGGCGCCCGACTTGTCGCGCAGGTCGAACTGGCGCAGGCCCAGGTCGCCCACCACCCGGATCTTGGGCGGCGCGTCCTTGGGCTGCTCGAACACCACGCGCAGGTTCGAATCGAGCAGCGCGCGCTCCAGCTTGAACGGCAGCGGCATGGGCCAGACGTCGGCCCATTTCTCCAGTTGCAGGCCGGAGAAGGTCACGTTCAGCGTCGAGGACGGCACCTTCTCGAAGGGCCGCGCCACGCCGGTCAGGTCGAAGGGGCTGCCGTTGATGCGCAGGTGCAGCCGGGGCTGCACGTCGATGTCGGTGGCGTAGCCGAAGGTGGAGATGAACGGCACGCCCAGCGTGAACTCGTCCACCACCTGCTTGCGGCCGGTGACCTTGTCGTCCAGCGTGACCGAGCCGCCCTCGATGCGCATGTTGTTGAGCGAGAAGCGCGGCGGGCCTTCGTCGGGCTTGGGCGGTTCCTCGGGCTTGGCGGCGCTCATCTCGGCCACGCGTTGCTGCACGTCCGAGAAGTTGAAGCGCGTGACGTCCTCGCGCACGATGGCGATCTTCGGCTCGCGCAGCGTCAGCCGGTCCACCACCGGCGCGAACCAGAACAGCGAGCTCCAGGCGGCGCTGGCGTCCAGTTCGGCCAGCGTCAGCAGCGGCGTCCCGGATCCGGGCTGCGCGATCGCCAGGTCCCGCGCGCGGACGGTCAGGGTAAAGGGATTGAAGCTGATCTTGCCGACGGAAACCTCGCGGCCCAGCATCTTGGAGACGTCCTCGGTCAGGACGGAACGCAGCACCTTGGGCACCTGCCAGGCCGCCACCCCGCACAGCAGCAGCGCCACGGCCACGACAGACAAGAGGATCTTGCCGACGCGCCGGGTGAACCTGAACTTTGGCATCCGCATGGGCATCGCGAGTCTCCTGGTACGACAAATTGTAGGCACTGGCCGCGCGTCGGGTACGTGTTTTGCGGGCGATTATCGCGCCCCCCGCACGGCTCGTCTATCATAGGGCGTATCAGCGGCCCGACCCGGACCAGACAGGTCCGCCGCGGCCGCTATTTTCAATCATTAACAATTCTCGATTCCGAACCATGTCCACGCCCGCCCCCACCCTCAGCCACCTGGACGAAGCCGGCCAGGTCCGCATGGTCGACGTCATCGGCAAGGCGGACAGCGAGCGCGTGGCGGTCGCCGCGGCCAGCGTGCGCCTGAGCGCGGTGGCCTACGGCCTGCTGACCGCGCCCGGCCAGGGCAAGGGCGAAGTCCTCAACACCGCGCGCGTGGCCGCCATCCTGGCCGCCAAGCGCTGCGCCGAGCTGATCCCGCTGTGCCACAGCCTGCCGCTGTCCTTCGTGGGCGTGGAGTTCGCGCTGGACGACGACGCCCATCGCGTCGACATCCTGGCCACCTGCCGCACCAGCTACAAGACCGGCGTCGAAATGGAAGCCATGACGGCCTGCAGCGTCGCCGCGCTGACCATCTACGACATGTGCAAGGCGGCCGACAAGGGCATCGTGATCGAGCAAGTTCGCCTGAAGTACAAGGCGGGAGGAAAGAGCGGTGAGTGGCGCAACGATTGATCTGCTGTACTTCGCGCGCGTGGCCGAACTGGTCGGCAAGCGCGGCGAGGCCTGGCCGCTGGACGGCGAGCCCACCGGCGCGCAACTGCTGGCCGCGCTGGGCGAGCGCTATCCGCAGCTAGCCCCGGCCTCGCGCCTGAAGCTGGCCGTCAACCAGACCCATGCCAAGCCCACGGTCGTGATCCGCCCCGGCGACGAAGTCGCGGTGTTCGAGCCCGTCACGGGGGGCTAGGCATGAGCGCCAATGTGGTCCTTGTCCAGGAAGCCGATTTCGACGGCGCGGCCCTGACCGCCGCGTTGCGCGAGCGGGCCGGCGCGGGCGTCGGCGGCATCGTCACCTTCGTCGGCTACGTACGCGACTATGCGCCCGATGCGCCGACCGAAACGCTGTTCCTCGAACACTATCCCGGCATGTGCGAGCGCGAGCTTGAAGACATCGCCGCCACGGCCCGCGCGCGCTGGAACCTGGCCGGCACCGTGATCGTGCACCGCGTCGGCGCGCTGTCGCGCAACGCCCAGATCGTGTTCGTGGCCGCCGCCAGCGCCCACCGCGGCGACGCCTTCCGTGGCTGCGAATACATCATCGACGCGCTCAAGACGCGCGCGCCCTTCTGGAAAAGCGAGACGCTGGCCGGCGGCAAGCGTTTCTGGGTCGAACAGCGCCAGGCCGACGAGGACCGCACGCGGTCCTGGGACGAGACACCGGCCGGCAACAAGGACACGCCATGAAGCAAGCCCCCGCCGAACCCGTATCGCTGGCCTGCGCCGTGCTGACCGTCAGCGACACGCGCGGCCCCGGCGACGACACCTCCGGCAACCTGCTGGCGCAGAGCCTGGCCCAGGCCGGCCATCAATGCGCGCGCCGCGACATCGTCAAGGACGACATCTACCAGATCCGCCGCATCATCAGCGACTGGATCGCCGATCCCGCCGTGCAGGTCATCCTGACCTCGGGCGGCACGGGCTTCTCGCACAAGGACACCGTGCCCGAGGCCATCGGTCCGCTGCTGGACCGCGAGATCCCCGGTTTCGGCGAGCTGTTCCGCCAGCTGTCCTACGAAGAGATCGGCAGCTCGGCCCTGCAATCGCGGGCCCTGGCCGGCTACGCCAACCAGACGCTGCTGTTCTGCCTGCCCGGCTCCAACAACGCCTGCGAAACCGCCTGGACGCGCATCATCCGCGAACAGCTCGACAGCGGCCATCGCCCCTGCAATTTCGCCACGCACTTCAAGAATCGCGAAGACAACTGACCCCATGCTGGATTTCGATCACGCCCAGACCCTGCTGGCCAACGCCGCCGGCCCGCTAGACCGCGTCGAGGACGTCGCATTGGCCGACCTGGCCGGCCGCGTGCTGGCCCGCGACCTGACCGCGACCGTCGACATTCCCCCCGCCGACAACAGCGCGATGGACGGCTACGCGCTACGCGCGGCCGACTGGAGCGACGCCGCGCGACTGCCGGTGCAGCAGCGCTGCTACGCCGGCGACACGCCCGAGCCGCTCAAGCCGGGGCACGCCATCCGCCTGTTCACCGGCAGCCTGATTCCCGAAGGCGCCGACGTGGTGGTCATGCAGGAAGACGCCGAGGAAGCCGACGGCCACGTGCGCATCTCGCGCGCGCCCGTCCTGGGCCAGCACATCCGCCTGCGCGGCGAGGACACCATGGCCGGCGCGCCGCTGCTGTCCGCCGGCACGGTGCTGGAAGCCGCGCACGTCGCGCTGCTGGCCTCGCAAGGCATGGCCACGACGCCGGCGCGCGCCCGCCTGCGCGTGGGCATCCTGACCACCGGCGACGAGCTGGTCCCGCCGGGCGCCGCGCGCGCGCCCGAGCAGATCTACAACTCCAACGGCCCCATGCTGGCCGCGCTGGCGCGCGGCATGGGCGCCGAGCCGGTCCACGTGCTGCATGCGCGCGACACCGAGGCCGACCTGCTGGCCGCGTTCAAGACGCTGCTGGCCGATTGCGACCTGGTGCTGAGCGTGGGCGGCGTGTCGGTCGGCGAACGCGACCTGGTCAAGCCTGCGCTGGCGACCCTGGGCGGCGAACTGTCGCTGTGGAAGGTGCGCATGAAGCCAGGCAAGCCCGTGGCCCTGGCGCAGATCGGCGGCAAGCCGGTGGTCAGCCTGCCGGGCAACCCCGTGTCGGCCTATGCCGTGTTCACGCTGCTGGTGACGCCGCTGGTGCGCCGCATGCAGGGCCGCGAAACGCTGTTCCCGCCGGTCAGCCTGCTGCCGCTGCGCACCGAGCGCACGCGCCAGGACAGCCGCGAGGAATTCCTGCGCGTGCAGCGCCGCGTGGCCGATGACGGCTCGGCCGAACTGGTGCCCTACGGCCACCAGGGGTCCGGCGTGATCAGCTCGCTGCCCTGGTCCACCGGACTGGCGCGCCTGCCGGCGGACACGCCGGTGCAGGACAAGGACCGCGTCCCCTACTACGACCTGCGCCACTGGCTGGCGTAGCGCTCGGCCCGCTCCAGCTCTTCCGGGGTGTTGACGTTCATGAAGGCCTCGGGCGTCTCGTCGAAGCGGGCTTCGGCCGCGCCCAGGCGCGACTGCAACAGCCCCACCCGACGCTCGCCCGACGCCAGATACTCGCGCAATGCGGGCAGCAACGACACCCGCAGCGCCATGCAGGCCGGATGGCGCACGCCATCCGCGCTGGCATAGGCAAGCGGCGCGCCCGCCGCCAGCGCCGCGCCGACCAGGCGCGCGGCCAGGTCTGACGGCAGGAACGGCGTATCGCAGGGCGCGACCACCAGCCATTGCGCGTCGCCGGCAGCAAGCATGCCCGCCGCCACGCCGGCCAGCGGCCCGGGCCAGTCCTCCAGCCCCGCCGCCTCGTCGCCGACGACCTCGCCGTAGCGCGCGTAGCGGTCCGCGTTGCGGTTGGCGCTGATGATCAACCTTCCCACCTGCGGCGCCAGCCGGCGCGCGGCATGCCCCGCCAGCGGCTCGCCCAGCAACTCGACCAGCCCCTTGTCACGTCCGCCCATGCGCGAACCCTGGCCGCCGGCCAGGACCAGGCCGGCGAGCGCCCGGCGGTCGGGCATGGCAGGATCAGCCACCGATGTAGCTCATTTCGATCTTGCGCGAGGGATCGGCCATGTTGCGCCCGCGCAGCTCGGAATAGTTGTCGCCGCGCGCCGCCCAGATGCCGGCGATGATGGCGGCCAGCTCGTCGTCGCTGGCGCCGTCGCGCAGCGGCGCGCGCAGGTCGTGGCCGTCGTGCGCGAACAGGCACAGGTACAGCTTGCCTTCGGGCGACAGGCGCGCCCGCGTACAGCCGCCGCAGAATGCCTGCGTCACGCTGGAGATCAGGCCGATCTCGCCGCCGCCGTCCAGGTAGCGCCAGCGTTCGGCCACGCGCCCCATGGCGTCCGCGGCGACGGGCTCAAGCGGGAATTCCTGGCCGATGCGCGCCAGCACTTCGCTGCTGGGCACCACTTCGGCCATGTTCCAGCCATTAGTGTTGCCCACGTCCATGTACTCGATGAAGCGCAGGATGTGGCCGCTGTGGCGGAAGCGCCGCGCCATCGGCAGGATCTGGCCGTCGTTCAGGCCGCGCCGCACCACCATGTTGACCTTGACCTGGGCCAGCCCGGCCTCGGCCGCCGCATCCACGCCGCGCAGCACGTCGTCGGGCGTGAAGCCGCTGTCGCTCATGTCCTGGAACATGGTCGCATCCAGCGCGTCCAGGCTCACCGTCACGCGCGACAGCCCGGCCTGCCTGAGCGCCTCGGCCTTGCGCGCCAGCAGGCTGCCGTTGGTGGTCAGGGTCAGGTCCAGCGGCCGGCCGTCGGGCGTGCGCAATGCGGCCAACTGGCTGACCAGGTTCTCCACATGCTTGCGCAGCAGCGGCTCGCCGCCGGTCAGGCGCAGCTTTTCCACGCCCAGCCGCGTGAACACATTGGCCAGCCTCGCGATCTCCTCGAAGGACAGCAGCGCCGAATGCGGCATGAAGGAATAGCTGCTGTCGAACACCTCGCGCGGCATGCAATAGGTGCAGCGGAAATTGCAGCGATCCGTGACCGAGATGCGCAGGTCGCGCAAGGGGCGCGCGCGCAGGTCGAGCGCGGGCTGCCCCGCCGGCGGCAGGGCGCCGGGCGCGACGGCGGGCAGGCCGCCGCGTCGATCGGCAAGGAAAATCACTTTGGTCATGATGGAATCATAGCCCGGCGCCGTCGGCGCGGCGCTCAGGAAAAAGCCTCGTCCAGGGTTTGCAGGCGACCCGTGTCGCGGGTGTCGTAGCCGGCCAGCTGGCCGACGTAGCCCAGGTAGTCCGGGCTGCGCATGATGGCCAGCAGCTCGCGCATGGCCGGCGTCTCCAGCGCGCTCCTGCGGATGGCGAAGAAATAGCGCTCGCGCACCAGCGGGATGAAATCCAGCCCGAAGCGCCGGGCCGCCGTCTCCACGCCCACGCCGGTGTCGGCCATGCCGCTGGCGATGTGGGCGGCGATGGCCATATGGGTGAACTCATTGCTTTCGTAGCCCTGCACGTCGCCGATGGAGACATTGGCGCGCTGCAACATCAGGCCGATCAGGTAGCGCGTGCTGGAACCGATCTGGCGGTTCACGAAGCGCACGTCGCCGCGCGCCAGGTCGGCGATGCCATGGATGTGCTTGGGATTGCCCGCCACCACGAACAGGCCGGTATTGCGCACGGCCAGGTGGATCAGCAGGTAGTCGTCGGCGTGCAGCCACTGGGCATAGCGCGCCATGATGGGTTCCTCGAACTCGCCCAGCGGCACCTGGAAGCCGGCCAGGTCGCATTCGCCCCGCTCCAGCGAGGCCAGCGCCTCGATCGCGGTGCGATAGCGCAGCTCCAGGCCGGCGCCGCCGCCCATGCGCTGCATCAGCGATTCCACCGCGAAGCCGTGGCTGGCATGCAGCCGCAGGTGCGGCCCGCTTTCGGGCAGCAGCCGGGCCAGTTCTTCCTGCAGTTCCGAGGCCATGCTTTCCAGCGTGGGCATCAGGCGGGCCTCGATGCGCCGGTTGGCCCACAGCAGGCGCTGGGCGAAAGGCGACAGCTGCGTGCCCTGGCGCCGCTTGGTGATCAGCAGCGCGGTGCCGAAGATACCCTCGAAACGGCGCAGCACGCCCCAGGCGTGCCGGTACGACAGTCCGCAGGCGCGGCAGGCGCCGGCGATATTGCCGCTGGCATCGATGGCGGCCAGCAGCGCCAGCATGTCCTGCAGCGGCACCGGGTAGGCATCGCCCTCGGACGCCAGCGTCCATTGCGGCCGCAGGCCGATTTGGAACTTATATGTCATTTATTTCATATTGAAGCCGGGATTCCAGCCAAGTAGAGTACACAAAAAACGCGGATTCCAGATAATTAATATGTTTTCAAGAGCATATTAATCGCACACCAGGATCAGGAATCCGCCCGCTGACCGCTCCTTCGGGGGCCCGTAATCAGGAGGAGACCGCCATGCGCAACCGCGAGGCAAAATCCGATCTTGCGTCCACCGGCGGCGCCCGCGGCGGCCAGCAGGCGCTGGACGCCGCCCAGGCTTCGCAGACGCCGGCCGTGGCCGCCACGGCCCGCATCGTCGCTCGCCTCAAGGACCAGTCCGGCCCGCTGCTGCCGGTGCTGCACGCGGTCCAGCACGAGCTGGGCTGTATTCCGGCCGAGGCGGTGCAGACCATCGCCGAGGCCCTGAACCTGTCCCGCGCCGAAGTCCACGGCGTCATCACCTTCTACCCCCACTTCCGCAGCGCGCCGGCCGGCCGCCACGTCATCGAGATCTGCCGCGCCGAGTCCTGTCAGGCCATGGGCGGGGAACAGCTCGCCGACCATGCCCGCCACGCGCTGGGCTGCGACTTCCACGCCAGCACGCCCGATGGCGAATTCACGCTGGAGCCGGTGTACTGCCTGGGCCTGTGCGCGCAATCGCCCGCCATCATGATCGACGGCCAGCCCAAGGCCCGCGTCACGCGGGACAAGCTCGACCGCCTGCTGGCGCAGGCCCGCCAGGCCGCCGCCCCGGAGAACGCCCGATGAACGCCCCGATCAGGATCTACGTGCCGCGCGACGCGGCGGCGCTGGCGGTGGATGCCGACGCGGTCGCGCTGGCGATCGAGGCCGCCGCCGAACAGCGCGGCCTGGCCGTGCAGCTGGTGCGCAACGGCTCGCGCGGGCTGCTGTGGCTGGAACCCATGGTGGAGGTCGCCACGCCCGACGGCCGCGTCGCCTACGGGCCGGTGCAGCCCGAGGACGTGGCCGACCTGTTCGAGGCCGGCTGGCTGCAGGGCGGCGCCCACCCGCTGCGGCTGGGTCCGACCGAGGACATCCCCTACCTGAAGCACCAGGAACGCCTGACCTTCGCCCGCGTCGGCGTGACCGACCCGCTATCGCTGCAGGACTACGCCGCGCACGGCGGCCAGGAGGGACTCAAGCGCGCGCTGTCCCTGGCGCCCGAGGCCATCGTCCAGGAACTCATCGATTCCGGACTGCGCGGCCGTGGCGGCGCGGCCTTTCCCACCGGCATCAAATGGAAGACGGTGGCCGGCACGCCGGCCGACCAGAAATACATCGTCTGCAACGCCGACGAAGGCGATTCCGGCACCTACGCCGACCGCCTGCTGATGGAAGGCGACCCGTATGTGCTGATCGAGGGCATGACCATCGCCGGCCTGGCCGTGGGCGCGACCCGGGGCTACATCTATGTGCGCTCCGAATACCCGCACGCCATCGCCGCGCTGGACGCGGCCATCGCGCGGACGCGCGAGGTCGGCTGGCTGGGCGCCGACGTGCACGGCAGCGGTCGCCGCTTCGACCTGGAAGTCCGCAAGGGCGCCGGCGCCTACATCTGCGGCGAAGAGACCTCGCTGCTGGAAAGCCTGGAAGGCAAGCGCGGCGTGGTGCGCGCCAAGCCGCCGCTGCCGGCCATCTCCGGCCTGTTCGGCAAGCCCACCGTGATCAACAACGTCATCTCGCTGGCCACGGTGCCCATCATCCTGGCCAAGGGCGCGGCCTATTACCGCGACTATGGCGTGGGCCGCTCGCACGGCACCCTGCCCTTCCAGCTGGCCGGCAACCTCAAGCACGGCGGGCTGGTGGAAAAGGCCTTCGGCCTGACGCTGCGCGACCTGCTGTACGGCTTCGGCGGCGGCAGCGCCTCGGGCCGGCCGCTGCGCGCGGTGCAGGTCGGCGGACCGCTGGGCGCCTACCTGCCCGAATCGCAATGGGACGTGCCGCTGGACTACGAGGCCTATGTGCAGATATCGGCCATGATCGGCCACGGCGGCCTGGTGGCCTTCGACGACACCGTCGACATGGCGCGCATGGCCCGCTACGCCATGGAATTCTGCGCCGTCGAGTCCTGCGGCAAGTGCACGCCCTGCCGCATCGGCTCGACGCGCGGCGTGGAGACCCTGGACAAGATCATGGCCGGCGGCCCGGCGCGCGAACAGCAGGTGCACCTGCTGCGCGACCTGTGCGACACCATGCTGGGCGGCTCGCTGTGCGCGCTGGGCGGCATGGCGCCGTACCCCGTGCTGTCCGCCCTGAACCACTTCCCGCAGGACTTCGGCCTCGCCGACAGTCCCGCCCCCGCCGCCAGCGCGGCCTGACGCCGCCCGCCCCGGAGACCGCCATGCTGGAAACCGTCATCAAGCGAGACCGCGACCTGGGCACGCCCGCCCGCGAGTCCGCCCAGACCGTCACCCTGACCATCGATGGCCAGGAAATCACCGTGCCCGAAGGCAGCTCGCTGATGCGCGCGGCCGCCGAGGCCGGCATCAACATCCCCAAGCTCTGCGCCACCGACAGCCTGGAGCCCTTCGGCTCGTGCCGCCTGTGCCTGGTGCAGATCGACGGACGCCGGGGCTATCCGGCGTCCTGCACCACGCCCGCCGAGAACGGCATGGTGGTGCACACCGAGACGCCCAAGCTGCGCGAGCTGCGGCGCGGCGTCATGGAGCTGTACATCTCCGACCACCCGCTGGACTGCCTGACCTGTCCGGCCAATGGCGACTGCGAGCTGCAGGACATGGCCGGCGTGGTGGGCCTGCGGGAAGTGCGCTACGGCTACCAGGGCGCCAACCACCTGGACAGCACCAAGGACGAGTCCAATCCGTACTTCACCTACGACCCGTCCAAGTGCATCGTCTGCAACCGCTGCGTGCGCGCCTGCGAGGAAACCCAGGGCACCTACGCCCTGACCATTTCCGGCAAGGGCTTCGAATCGCGCGTGTCGCCCGGCCAGGACCAGCCCTTCCTGGACAGCGAATGCGTGTCCTGCGGCGCCTGCGTGCAAGCCTGCCCCACGTCCACGCTGCAGGAAAAGACCGTCATCATGATGGGCCAGGCCGAGCACTCCGTGGTCACCACCTGCGCCTATTGCGGCGTGGGCTGCGGCTTCAAGGCCGAGATGAAGGGCCAGGAAGTGGTGCGCATGGTGCCCTGGAAGGATGGCCAGGCCAACCGTGGCCATTCCTGCGTCAAGGGCCGCTTCGCCTGGGGCTACGCCACGCACAAGGAACGCGTGCTCAAGCCCATGATCCGCCAGCGCATCACCGATCCGTGGCGCGAGGTGTCCTGGGACGAGGCCATCAACCACGCGGCCTCGGAATTCCGCCGCATCCAGGCGCGCCACGGGCGCGATGCCGTCGGCGGCATCACGTCCTCGCGCTGCACCAACGAGGAAACCTGGCTGGTGCAGAAGCTGGTGCGCGCGGCCTTCGGCACCAACAACGTCGACACCTGCGCCCGCGTCTGCCACTCGCCCACCGGCTACGGCCTGAAACAGACGCTGGGCGAATCGGCCGGCACCCAGACCTTCGACTCGGTCATGCACACCGACGTGGTGATCGTGATGGGCGCCAACCCCAGCAGCGGCCACCCGGTGTTCGCCTCGCGCCTGAAGCGCCGGCTGCGCCAGGGCGCGCGCCTGATCGTGATCGATCCGCGCCGCATCGAGCTGGTCAGCTCGCCGCACATCAAGGCCGATTTCCACCTGCAGGTGCGCCCCGGCACCAACACGGCGCTGCTGTCCTCGCTGGCGCACGTCATCGCCACCGAGAACCTGATCGACGAGGCCTTCGTCGCCGAGCGCTGCGAGGAAAAGGCGTTCCGGGAATGGCGCGACTTCGTCTCGCTGCCCGAGAACTCGCCCGAGGCGATGGAGGAGATCACCGGCGTGCCGGCCCGCGACGTGCGCGGCGCGGCGCGGCTCTACGCCACCGGCGGCAACGGCTCGATCTACTACGGCCTGGGCGTGACCGAGCACAGCCAGGGATCGACCACCGTGATGGCCATCGCCAACCTCGCCATGGCCACCGGCAACGTGGGCCGCGAGGGCGTGGGCGTGAACCCGCTGCGCGGCCAGAACAACGTGCAGGGTTCCTGCGACATGGGCTCGTTCCCGCACGAGCTGCCCGGCTACCGCCACATCTCCGACGACGCGGCGCGCGCGCTGTTCGAGCGCGACTGGGGCGTGACCATCCAGCCCGAGCCCGGCCTGCGCATCCCCAATATGTTCGAGGCCGCGCTGGGCGGCTCGTTCAAGGGCCTGTACTGCCAGGGCGAGGACATCGTGCAGTCCGACCCGAACACGCAGCACGTGGCCGCGGCGCTGGCGGCGATGGAATGCATCGTGGTGCAGGACCTGTTCCTGAACGAAACCGCCAAGTACGCCCACGTCTTCCTGCCGGGCTCGTCCTTCCTTGAAAAGGACGGCACCTTCACCAACGCCGAGCGCCGCATCTCGCGCGTGCGCAAGGTCATGGAGCCCAGGAACGGCAAGTCGGACTGGGAAGTGACCGTGGCCCTGTCCAATGCACTGGGCTATCCCATGAACTACCGCCACCCCGGCGAGATCATGGACGAGATCGCCCGGCTCACGCCCACCTTCTCCGGCGTCAGCTACGCCAAGCTGGACCGGCTGGGCAGCCTGCAATGGCCATGCAACGACGAGGCGCCGGACGGCACGCCCATCATGCACATCGACCAGTTCGTGCGCGGTAAGGGCCGCTTCATGATCACCAAGTACGTGCCCACCGACGAGCGCAGCACGCGCCGCTTTCCGCTGCTGCTCACCACCGGGCGGATCCTGTCGCAGTACAACGTGGGCGCGCAGACCCGCCGCACGCCCAACGTCATGTGGCACAGCGAGGACGTGCTGGAGATCCACCCGCAGGACGCCGAGGACCGCGGCGTGGCCGAGGGCGACTGGGTCGGCATCCAGAGCCGCGCCGGCGAGACCGTGCTGCGCGCCACGCTGACCGACCGGGTCCAGCCGGGCGTGGTATACACCACCTTCCACTTCCCCGAATCCGGCGCCAACGTCGTCACCACCGACAGCTCCGACTGGGCGACCAACTGCCCCGAATACAAGGTCACCGCCGTGCAGGTCACGCGCGTGTCCCAGCCTTCGGAATGGCAGCGCCAATGGTCGCGCTTCGCGGACATCCAGCACAAGCTGCTGCGCGAGCGGACCCGCGAGAGCGACGCGGCGATGACGGGGAAATGATGCCGTCCCGGCGCGCGCGAACCGCGCGCCGGCAACGCCGCCCCCCCGCCAGCCGCAACGATACGCACGCAAAGCATGAGCCAGCCCGCCGCAGACCGCCACGACAGCATCCCCGCCCAGGTGACCCGTATCCGGGCAGGCGCCGTCGCATCCGCCACGGAAGCCGACCACCTGGCCGAGGAAACCCCGGTCGCGCTGGAATACAACGGCATCAGCCACGCCACCATGCTGGCCACGCCGGCCGACCTGGAAGACTTCGCGCTCGGCTTCTCGCTGTCCGAGGGCATCGTCGACAGCGCCGCCGATGTGCGCGGCATCGATGTGGTGCCGCAATGCGACGGCATCGTGGTGCAGCTGGAAATCTCCAGCGCCTGCGAGGCGCGGCTCAAGTCGCGCCGCCGCGCCATGGCCGGCCGTACCGGCTGCGGCCTGTGCGGCGTGGAAACCCTGCCTGAAGTGCTGCGGCCGGTGCCGCCCGTGGCCGCCGGCGCGCCGCTGCGCGCCCAGGCCGTGCTGGCCGCCATGCGCGACATGCGCGCACGCCAGCGCCTGCACGACCTGACCGGCGCCACCCACGCCGCCGGCTGGGCCGGCGCCGACGGCGCCATCGCCCTGCTGCGCGAGGACGTGGGCCGGCACAACGCGCTGGACAAACTGGTCGGCGCGTTGGCGCGGCAAGGCCTGGCCGCGGCATCCGGCATGGTGCTGGTGTCCAGCCGCGCCAGCTTCGAGATGGTGCAGAAGACCGCCGCCGCCGGCGTGCCCGTGCTGGCCGCAGTGTCCGCCCCCACCGCGCTGGCCGTGCGGCTGGCGCAAGAGGCCAACATCACGCTGCTGGGCTTCCTGCGCAACGACGACGCCACGCTGTACGCCCACCCCGAACGCATTCTTTCCTGACCCGGACCCGCATGGAAATCGGCAACCTGATCCGCATGGCCAACCGCATCGGCCAGTTCTTCGAAGCCATGCCCGACCGCCAAGAGGCCGGCGAAGGCGTGGCCAACCACATCCACAAGTTCTGGGAGCCGCGCATGCGCAACCAGCTGCTGGACTTCCTGGCCGGCCAGCCGGACGGCGACGCCGGGCAGGAAACGCTGCATCCGCTGGTGCGCGAGGCGGTGCAGCAAAACCGCGACCGCCTGACGCCGGCGGGCCGCAAGCCGGACTAAGTGCGGCGTCCTCGGTAGCGCCGGCGTCCCTATTGCAGCAACGAAACGTTCAAGCCGCTGATGCGCTTGAATGCCGTATCGCCTGTCAGCATCACATGGGCGTTGCCGAGCTGCAGGCAGCACGCGGCTTGCAGGGCGTCCGGCGTGCGCGTGCCGTGCCGGGCGCGTATCGCCGCCGCCAGTTCCACCGCCTTGCAATCCATTTCCAGCCAGATCAGGTCCGGCAGCGCGAAAAACGCGTCGAACCTGGCCAGCGTGGCGCTATCGTTGCGCCGCATCGGCCCGATGCGGCACTCCAGCCATGACAGGCGGCTGAGCGCGACTCTCAAGCCCGGATGCGCGCGGGACAATCTCGACAATTCGGACTGGACCGCGCTGGCTTGGGGTTCCTGCCCTTCTATCCGATAGATCAGCGCGTTCGCATCGAGAAAGGCGATCACCAGTCGCGCTCCTGCTTGAGCGCGGCGTCGATCTCGGCCTTGTCACGCGCGCCCGCGCCTGACTGCGCGAGCAGCCATTGCATGGCTGTCATGCCGGGACGCTCGGCCGGCCGCCCTTCGATCAGGCGCTGGTACTCATCCGCGGACAGCACGACCACGGCGGGCCTGTTGCGCTTGAAGATATGCACCGGGCCATGCGCCAGGGCCTCTTCAAGGGCGGCCATGCCGCGGCGCTTGAGTTCTGCAATGGTCAAGGTATTGGTCATCGGGGCACCCTTCAGTACTATTTCATCGAAAACAGTACTTACTTCGGTGCCCTCGGGCAATATCCAATTCAGCGGCAACCCGCCGCCCGCAACCTCGGCAACGCCAGCGCCGGCCTTGGCGCGTATGGCAAACAAGCTGCTCATGATGCGTGACTCCCCAAGTGGTTTCTAGGACGCAATTACGCGTTCCTGCGCACAGCTTCGGAGCCCGGGGCTCCGAGTCGCGCATGCCCGCCGACGGCCCGCCCCTGCCTCGCGACACAAAGACACCGCCGACGGCCTAGCGTCCGCGAATATCGATGTCCTGGCAATGCCCCCCAGACGCGCTTTTGTCACGCCACGGCGACGAAAAGGGCTGGCCCGATTCACGCTAAGCTATCGCCTCAGCCATAACCTCGCGTTCCGAGCCGCCTCTTTCCGCGCGGACCTTCGCCCTTGAATCACAACGCCTCCATGACCGCCCTGCCCCCATCCCGTCCCGCCCGCGGAGCCCAAGCTTGACCGCCCCCGAACTGCACTGGGAAGAAGACCAGGCCCCCCGCCATGCCCTTTGGCGCTCGGAATCCGAAGCCCCGCCGCCCAAGCGCGTCGTGGTCGCGGACGACCGGATCACGGCGGACCAGGCCTATCGCCTGGCCTGCGAGGGCACCGGGCTGCTGTGGCGTGGCGACTACCAGAACGCGCGCCAGCTGCTGCAGGCCATGACGCGGCGGGTGGACAAGCGTCCCCGCAAGCCGGCCGACACGCTGCTGGCGGCCTTCAACCAGCATCGCATGGCGCAGGCGCAGCGCGCCCGCATCCTGGGCATGCTGCTGATTCCCTTCGACGCCGGCCATGTCATCCCGCTGCGCCGCGCGCCCGACGCCCGGCTGGCCTGCGAGCAGGCCCACGGCCCGTCCGACGCGCCCTACGTGGCCTCGCTGCGCGAACTGCTGGGCCTGATCGGCGCCTACGAATGGCGCAGGAAAGGCGTGGAGATCGCCGCGCTGGGCGGCGACCGCATCCATCCGCACTATGGCGTGTTCTCGCCCGTGCGCGGCGAATACGTGGACCTGGTGGCACAGGCGCCGCTGCCGGCGGGCGACACCGCCTTCGACATCGGCGTGGGCACGGGCGTGCTGTCGGCCGTGCTGGCGCGACGCGGCCTGGCGCGCGTGGTCGCCACCGACCAGGATCCGCGGGCGCTGGCCTGCGCCCGCGAAAACCTGGAACGCCTGGGCCTGACGAATCGCGTCGAACTCGTCCAGGCCGATCTGTTTCCGCCGGGCCGCGCGCCGCTGATGGTCTGCAATCCGCCCTGGCTGCCGGCGCGCCCCAGCTCGCCGGTCGAATACGCGGTCTACGACCCGGACAGCCGCATGCTGCGCGGCTTCCTGGACGGTCTGGCCAACCATCTGGCGCCGGGCGGCGAAGGCTGGCTGATCCTGTCCGACCTCGCCGAGCACCTGGGCCTGCGCAGCCGCGACGACCTGCTGGACATGATCGCGCGAGCCGGCCTGCGGGTGGTGGACCGTATCGACACGCGGCCGCGCCACGGCCGCGCCGCCGACGCATCCGATCCGCTGCACGCGGCGCGCTCGCGCGAAGTCACCTCGCTCTGGCGGCTGGCCGCCGCCTGACGGCCTGACGACCCGATCCGCCGAAAATCCGCCGGCCTTGGCGCTGGCGGCCGCTAGACCCGCCCGGCCGCCACGTTCACGCTGATGGCGATGATGAAGACATTGAAGAAAAAGGCGATCACGCTGTGCACCAGCGCCGTGCGCCGCAGCCGGCGGTTGACGATCTGCACGTCCGACACCTGGAAGGTCATGCCCAGCACCAGGGCGAAGTAGGCGAAGTCCCAGTAGTCCGGCTCCGGCGTGCCGGGGAACTCCAGGCCCTTGTGCGTGGGACTGCGGCGGCTGTAGTAGCCGTGCGCGTAGTGCAGCGCGAAGATCATGTTCATGTACAGCCAGGACAGCACGATGCTGACCGCCGCCGCGATCATGTCCAGCGCGCCGCTGGCCCCCGAGGACGAGCGCAGCTCCATCCACAGCGCCATGACGATCAGGCAGGAAATGGCCACGCTGCTCCACAGCACCGCGCTGCGGCCCACGTCGACCAGCTGCGCGCGCTCGCGCATGGACTGCGGCGTGGCCCGCGTGAACGCATGCGCGGTCGCCAGCAGGAACACCAGCGCCGCCACGTCGAAGGCCAGCAGCGCGGCGCGGCTGTAGGGCAGGCCCGCCGCCCGGAACGCCGCGCCCAGCCCGATGGCCAGCAGGGCGCTCAGCGCCAGCCTGCGGTGCGCGTGAAAGAACGGCAGGGCGCGGACCTCGCCCATTCCATCGGGCGCATGGCCGGCGGCTGGCTGCTGCTGCGGATCCCTGACGGGCTGCGACATGGCTTGCTCCTGGCTGATGGCGCGCCGCCCCTGGCGGCGGCGCGGCAAGCTACACGCTAACCGATACCGAGCAAACCCACCAAGCTTCCGGCGAACAGCAGCCACAGCGGATGGATCCGCGTGACGCTGCCCAGCAGCGCCACCGCCGCCGTGATGGCGCCCAGCAGCCAGCTGTGCACCGAGGATTCCGTGATCAGCGAGGCGCTGGCGGCCACCAGTCCGACCGTCATGGGAAAGATGCCGGCCTGCACCATGCCGCGCCAGGGCCGGTCCTTGAAGCGTTCCCACAATCCCAGCGCGATCACGGTAATGATCGAGGACGGCCCGAACTTGGCCAGGGTGGTGACCAGCATGCCGGACCAGCCTGCCACGTGCCAGCCCACCAGCGTGACCACCATGAGATTGGGCCCCGGCGCCGCCTGCCCCAGCGCGAACAGCGCGGAAAAGTCGGCGGCCGTCATCCAGCCGTGCACATCGACGACCTGCCGCTGCATTTCCGGCAGGATGGTGTTGCCGCCGCCGAAGGCCAGCACGGACAGCTGCGTGAAGATCTGGGCCAGCGCCCACAGCGTCTGCATCATCGCCTTTGCCTCCAGACCAGCAGGATGCTCAACGGCGTCAGCACCGCCATGGTCGGCAGCAGCG
Source organism: Achromobacter sp. 1011811831 (assembly GCF_059760905.1). Taxonomy (NCBI): domain Bacteria; kingdom Pseudomonadati; phylum Pseudomonadota; class Betaproteobacteria; order Burkholderiales; family Alcaligenaceae; genus Achromobacter; species Achromobacter sp. 1011811831. Next base: position 17,245 of record NZ_JCBANG010000064.1, on the reverse strand, counting down.
GGATGCGCAGCACCGCGATGCAGATGAAACAGGCGGTGGCCACGACGCCGGCCAGCCAGTCGCGCCGCTTGATCACGGGCAGGCCGATCTTGACCGCCATCGAGATCAGCAGGCCCGCCGCGGCGGCGGCCAGCCCGGCGAACAGGTGCTGCACATGCGGATCGTTCTGGAATCGGTCGTAGACCATGCCCAGCAGCACCACGATGATCGACGGCGCCAGGATCAGTCCCATCAGCGCGGAAAAGGCGCCGCGCGGACCTCGGAATTTCATGCCCAGCGCTACCGACAGGTTGATGATGTTGCCGCCGGGCAGGAACTGGCACAGGCCCAGCAGGTCGGTGAATTCCGCCCCGGACAGCCAGCGGTGCTTCTCGACCACCATGCGGCGCGCCAGCGGCAGCGCGCCGCCGAAGGCCGTCAGGCCGAGCATGAGGAACCCTTGGAACAATTGCCCGCAGCTCGGCGCGGGCGCGAGGCCGGCTTCGGCGGTAGGAGTCGCTGCATTCATTTTTTATTGCCGGCGCGGGGCCGGTAGGGTGGAAGGCCGCGCCTGCGCGCCGCCGGTCAAACACAACCCGCAGCCTACTCCCGGCCCTGAATAATGTCTAATATATGACTGGTTAATCACTCATATTTACCAGATATGGCATCCGTCGATCTGCGCCTGCTGCGCTACTTCCTGGCGGTGGCCGAGGAATCCCATCTGACCAAGGCCGCCGAGCGCCTGGGCATCCGCCAGCCGCCGCTCAGCCAGCAGATCCGCGCACTGGAGCAGGAGCTGGGTGTGACGCTGTTCAACCGCCTGCCGCGCGGCATGGAACTGACCGAAAGCGGCCGCGCGCTGCTGGCGGACGCGCGCAACATCATCGCGCTGGTGGACCAGGCCGTGGACGGCGTGCGCCAGGTATCGCGCGGCGAGGCCGGCCGGCTGACGGTGGGCTTCACCGGCTCGGCGGCCTTCCACCCCTTCGTGCCGTCCGTGATCCGGCGCTTTCGCGATGCCGCGCCCAATGTGCGGCTGGTGCTGGAGGAAAGCAGCACCGGCGAGCTGACCGAGGCCGTGGCCGAAGGCCGGGTCGACGCGGCCTTCATCCGCGGCGCCCAGGGCGCCAGCCGCAACGTGGTGGTGGAAAGCGTGCTGGAGGAAACCATGCTGGCGGCCTTCCCCGCCGACCATCCGATGGTCAGGGGCCGCCCCAGGAAGCGCATCGCGCTGTCGGAACTGGCCGAGGAATCCTTCATCCTGTACCGCCGCCACAACGGCCCCGGCCTGTACGACGCCATCATCTCGGCCTGCGCGGCCGCCGGCTTCAGCCCGCGCATGGCGCAGGAAGCGCCGCGCATGCTGTCGACCCTGAGCCTGGTGGCCGCCGGCCTGGGCGTGTCGCTGGTGCCGGCCTCGCTGCGCCGGGTCAACATCGAGGGCGTGGTCTACGTCAACGTCACCCAGCCCGCCGGCCTGCGCGCGCCGCTCAACCTGATCTGGCGCGATGCCCCCCTGTCCGGCGCCTGCCGCAAGCTGATCGAAGAAGTGCGGCTCTGCCGCGCCCAGCAGCAGGCCTGAGGCCGGGCGGCGCTACACTCTGCGGCTGTCGCATCCCTTCCCGCATCCGTCATGCCCTCCCCGCAACCTATCGGCGTATACGACTCCGGCCTGGGCGGCCTGAGCGTGGCGCGCGCCATCCGCGACGCGCTGCCCGGCGAACGCCTGCTGTACGTGGCCGACTCGGCCCACGTGCCCTACGGCGAGAAAACCACGGACTATGTGCGACGACGCGCCGAAACCATCTCGGACTACTTCGTCGAGCGCGGCGCCAAGGCCATCGTGGTGGCCTGCAACACGGCGACGGCCGCCGCCATCGCCGACCTGCGCGCGCGCCTCCCCGGCCTGATCGTGATCGGCGTGGAACCGGCCATCAAGCCCGCCGCGCACCTGACCGCCAGCGGCGTGATCGGCGTGTTCGCCACCACCGGCACGCTGGCCAGCCGCAAGTTCGCCGCCCTGGTGCAGCGTGAAGCGCCCGAGGTGCGCATCCTGCTCCGGCCCTGCCCCGAATGGGTCGCCCTGGTCGAGCGCGGCGAGCTGGAAGGCCCCGCCCTGCGCGCCGCCGTCGAAGCCCCGGTGCGCGAGTTGCGCGATGCCGGCGCCGACGTGCTGGTGCTGGGCTGCACCCATTTCCCCTTCCTGGACACGGCCATCCGGGCCGCGGCCGGTCCCTCGGTGCCGCTGCTGGAAACCGGCGCTCCGGTGGCGCGCTGGCTGCGCCACCAGCTGCGGGAACGCGATCTGCTGGCCGACGGCGGATGCGGCGCCCTGGAACTGGAAACCACCGGCGATCCCGCCACGCTGGCCCGGCTGGCGGGCCTGCTGCTGGGCGGCGACTTCCAGGCCGCGCAGACGCCGCCCGCCTGGCGCTGAGCGCGCCGGCGTTTGATCCGGCGCAGCCCGGACGGGCCCGATTTGACGAATAATCGGTGTGGGACGGTCGCTTGACGCCCGCCCCGGTCCCGCGCCCGCCGCGCGGGCTGGAGTCGCCAGGGCCGCGCCGGACGCGCCCGCGACAGACGAGGAGACCCGCCATGAAACGCATCCTGATACCCGTGGACGGATCGCAGCACGCGCTGCACGCCGTCCAGGCGCTGCTGGAAGCGCGCCGCTACGATCCCGTGGCGCAGGTCGAGCTGCTCAACGTGCAGGTGCCGCTGCAGGCGGGCAAGATCGGCCGAGGCCTGTCCCAGGAAGAGATCGACGCCTATCACCTGCGCGAATCGCGCGACGCGCTGCGCGAGCCCGCCGCGCTGCTGCACTCGGCGGGACTGCCCTGCACCGAGCACACCGAGGTCGGCGCCATCGCCGAAACCATCGCGCGCGTGGCGCACGATACCCGCGCCGACGAAATCTACATGGGCTCGCGCGGCCTGGGCTCGGTATCCGCGCTGCTGATGGGCTCGGTGGCCACCAAGGTCCTGCACCTGACGGCCCTGCCCGTCACCCTGGTCAAGTGAACGCGCAAGCGTCGCAACAAGGAGCAACCATGCTGAACCTGCTCGTTCCCGTCGACGGTTCCGACAACGCCAACCGCGCCGTCCTGCATGCGCGCGCGCTGGCCGCCGGCGCGCCGTCCGCCCGCGTCCACCTGCTCAACGTCCAGACGCCGCCGCGCGGCCGCGCCGGCCTGTCCAGCCTGATCACGCAGGACATGATCGACGAGTTCTATCTGCGCGAAGGCCAGGAGGCCGCCGACGAGGCCCGCAAGCTGCTCGACGACGCCGGCATCGACTACACCAGTCATGTGGAATTCGGCAATCCGGCCGTGGCGATCAACGCCTATGCGCGCGAACACGGCTGCCAGCGCATCGTCATGGGCAGCCGAGGCAATGGCGCGCTGGCCGGCATCCTGGTCGGCTCGGTCGCCAACCAGGTGCTGCAGCTGGCCGACGCGCCGGTCACGCTGATCCGCTGACGCGGGCGGCGGGCAGGCGCAGCGTCACGCGCAGCCCGCCCAGCGGCGACTCCCCGGCGAGCACGTCGCCGCCATAGCTGCGCGCGAGATCGCGCGCGATATCCAGTCCCAGCCCCGATCCCGGCCGCTGCTCGTCCAGCCGCGTGCCGCGCTCGAAGATGCGCTCGCGCTCGTCCTCGGGGATGCCCGGACCGTCGTCATCGATATGGATCAGCAACATGCCGTCGCCGCCGCGCGCGGCGGTGACGCGCAGGCGCCGGGCCGCCCATTTGCAGGCGTTGTCCAGCAGATTGCCGGCCATCTCCTGCAGGTCCTGTTCATCGCCGCGAAACGCCAGGTCCGCCGCAAAGGCCGGCATGTCGACATCCAGCCCGCGCTGCGCATGCAGGCGGCGCATGACGCGCAGCAGCGCCTCCAGCGGCGGCCGCAGCGGCGTGCGTCCCTCGATCGCGCCAGCCGCCGCCGCGGCCCGCGCGCGGGCCAGATGGTGGTCGACCTGGCGCTGCGCCAGCGCGGCCTGCTCGCGCACCAGCGCCGCCAGCGGGCTGTCCTCGCGCGCGGCGGCATTGGCCAGGATGCTCAAGGGCGTCTTGACCGCGTGCGCCAGGTTGCCGGCCTGCGTGCGCGCGCGCTGGACCATGTCGGCGTTGACCGCCAGCACCCGGTTGAAGTCCTCGACCAGCGGCTGGATCTCGCTGGGAAAGCGTCCCTCGATCGGGGTGACGCCGCCGCCGCCGCGCTGCGAGGCCAGCTGCGCGCGCAGCCGCGCCAACGGCCGCAATCCCACCAGCACCTGCACCACCGCGGCGGCCGTCAGGCCCGCCGCCAGCGCGCCCAGCGCGATCAGCAGCATGTGGTTGAAGCGTCCCACCGGCTCGGCCAGCGCCGCCGTGTCGGCCGCCACCGCCAGCCGGAGCGCCCCGGACTCGGACTCTTCCGGCTTGAGCGTGCGCGTCAGCGTCGTGAGCCGATGCCGCTCGGGACCGGCGATGTCGTAGGCGCCATCGGCCGCCGCGTCGGGCAGGGCCAGCGTCTGGTCCCACAGCGACCGCGAGCGCGCGGCCCCGGGCATCACCGTGCGCCCCTGGTCGTCCAGGCGGTCGATCTGCCAATACAGGCCCGACAGGGGCTGTCCCAGCCGCGGATCGCTCAGCGGCGTCACGCTCAGCGCGCCATCGGGCGCGACGTTGACCGCCGCGGTCAGCTGGTTCAGGTGCAGGACCAGCTCGGCGCGCAGCTGCTCGGCCACGTGCTGGCGGAACAGATTGCCCAGGCCCCAGCCGGCCAGCGCCACGGTGGCGAGGATCCAGGCCAGCGTGCCCGCCAGCAGGCGCCAGCGCAGCGAGCCGGGCGCGCGCGCAGCGCTCATTCCGTCCTCGCCAGCCGATACCCCAGGCCGCGCACGGTTTCGATGGTGTCGGACGGCAGCTTCTTGCGCAGCCGGCCGATGAAGACCTCGATGGTGTTGGAATCGCGGTCCTGGTCCTGCGCGTAGATGTGCTCGTTCAGCTCGGCGCGCGAGACCACCTCGCCGGCCCGCTGCATCAGCACGGCCAGCACCTTGAATTCATGGCTGGTCAGCGACAGCGCCTGGCCGTCCACGGTGACGCGGGCCTGGCGCGTGTCCAGCATGATCGAACCGCAGCGCCATTGCGCGCTGGTGTGGGCGCTCTGCCGCCTGAGCAGGGCGCGCAGCCGCGCCAGCAGCTCTTCCATGTGGAAGGGCTTGGTCAGGTAGTCGTCGGCGCCCGCGTCGATGCCGGCGACCTTCTCGTGCCAGTTGTCGCGGGCGGTCAGGATCAGCACCGGCATGCCCAGCCCCGCCGCGCGCCACTTCTTCAGCACCGTCAGGCCGTCCATCACCGGCAGGCCCAGGTCCAACACCACCAGGTCATAGGTTTCGACCTCGCCCAGGTAGTGCGCACGGCCGCCGTCCGCCGCGGCGTCCACCAGGTAGCCCGCCTGGCCCAGCGCCTCGGACAGCTGCTCCGACAGCGTGGGCTCGTCTTCCACCACGAGGATCCGCATCAGTGTTTGCCCCGGAATTGAATGTCGCGCCCCTTCACGCTCAGCACCCTGCCGTCGCGCGCGTCGATTTTCATCTTGATCAGCCCGCCGCCGCTCTGCAGCAGCCGGATCTCGTAGATGAACTCGCCATCATCCTCTTCGAACTCGACCTTGACCACCTGGCCGGGATAGTCGCGCTCGACCCGGTCCAGCACATCGCGCAGCGGCAGGATCTTGCCGTCCTGCAGGGCCTGGCGCGCGCGATCGTGGTCGTCCTCGCCGGCCGTGCCCAGGCCCGGGCCCGCCGCCAGGACCACGGCCAGCGCGACGCCGCACAGCCAGAGACCGGCGCGCGCGATCGGATGGCGGCCAGCGCCGCGAAGATTGAAGGAAAACATGGGTTTCTTATACCGCGTCCAGGATGAACGGCGGGTGAACGGACGCTTCAGAAAGGGTTCATGGCCACTTGCGAATAATGCGTTCCATGGCCGATCCCGCGCCATGCCCCTCATCAAGGAGACCCACCCATGACCTCGATCCGCAACACTTTCGCCGCGCTTGCCCTGGGCGCCACCGCGCTGGCCGGTTCCGCCGCCTATGCCCAGACCGCGCCTCAGCCCACGGCCGCTCCCGCCGCAGCCACGGCCCAACCCCAGACGTTCCTGACCGTGCGCCAGGTCTATGACACGCTGACCACCGCCGGCTACCGCAACATCACCGAGATCGAGCTGGAGCACGGCCGCTACGACGTGAAGGCCGACAACCCGCAGGGCCAGCGCGTGAAGCTGCGCGTGGACGCGCAAAGCGGCGCCGTGCTGCGCAGCCGCCTGAAGGACTGAGGCGGCGTTTTCCTTGGGGCGGACGGCGCCGGCGCTGCGCCGTCCCGGCGCCCCCTTGGCAGTCCGCGCCCGTCCCGCCCTTCCGGGCGGCCCTCTTCGATGGAAGTCATCATGAAAACCCGCACCGCCCTGGGCGGTTTCCTGCTCGTCCTCACCCTCGCCTGGGCCTGCGACGCGTTCGTCCTGCAAGCCGCGCCCGCTGGCGCCTGGCCCTGGGTCCTGCAGCGGCAGGCGCTGTACCTGACGGGCGTCTGGTCCATCGCGCTGATGGCGCTGATCATGCTGCTGGCATTGCGCCCGGCCAGGCTGGAGCGCCCGCTGGGCGGCATGGACCGGGTCTACCGGCTGCATAAATGGGCCGGCATCCTGGCTGTCGTGACCGGCGCCGCGCACTGGCTGATCAAGCTGGCCAGCGGCCCCTTGAAGACCTTGCTGGGCACGGACGGTCGCCCCGCGCGCGACCTGACGCTGGCCCTGTTCGAAGGCAGCCGGGGAATCGCCAAGGACCTGGGCGAATGGTCGATCTATGCGCTGCTGCTGATGCTGGCGCTGACGCTGTGGCGCCGCTTTCCCTATCACGCCTGGCGCCTGGCCCATCGCGTCATGCCCGTGCTGTTCCTGGTGCTGGCCTTCCATGCCGTGGCGCTGGCGCCGGCCGGCTACTGGACCGGCATCACCGGCCTGCTGCTCGCCCCGCTGCTGGCGGCCGGCATCTGGAGCGCCGGCGTGGCGCTGGCCGGCCGCATCGGCCATGGCCGCCGCAGCCACGGGCGCATCACGGCGCTGGAACGCAAGCGCGACGGCGTGCTGGAAGTCGAATGCCGCCTGGACGCGGGCTGGCGCGGCCACCAGGCGGGACAGTTCGCCTTCGTGCGCTTCGACCGCAGCGAAGGCGCGCACCCGTACACCATCGCCAGCGCGCCTCGGCGGGATGGCGTCATCCGCTTCGAGATCAAGGCGCTGGGCGACTACACCTCGCGCCTGCCCGATGCGCTGCGCGTGGGCCAGCCGGTGGAGGTCGAAGGCCCCTATGGCTGCTTCCAGCTCGACGTCGGCGACGCCGCGCCGCAGGTCTGGGTGGCGGGCGGCATCGGCGTCACGCCCTTCCTGGCCTGGCTGGATGCGCTGGGCGCCGACCCGGCCCGGGCGCCCAGCGCGCAGCTGCATTACTGCGTGCGCGACGCGGCCGCCGATCCCTTCGCCGCCGCGCTGCGTGAACGCTGCGCGGCCCTGCCCTCGATCCGTCTGAGCATCCATGACGCGGCCCGGGGCCAGCGGCTGGACGCGGCGCAGCTGGAACTGGATCCGGCCGCGGGCCAGGCCGCCCAGGTCTGGTTCTGCGGCCCCGCCGGACTGGCGCGCAGCCTGCGCGCCGGCCTGCGACGCCTGGGCCGCGCCGACGTGCGCTGGCATCAGGAGGCGTTCCAGATGCGTTAGCATCGAAGGCGGCCCCGCGCGTCAAGGCGGGACCGCTGCACCGCTCGCCGCGCCGGCGGACTGCTCCGTTTTCCGCAGGATTTCCGGCAACGCAATCGGCTTTGCTTGCGCTGGGTCAAACCCGTCCCGCCCACGGCGCCCGATCCGCCCGCGATCGGGACGACAATAGATCCATCCCGGCAAGCCCGCGGCCCGGACCCCGTCCCGGCGGTCCGCGGCGGGCGGCCAGCAACCCTCTATCCGAAAATCTGGAGGCATGTATATGGTGTTCAAGAAACTCTGCGTCGCGGCGATCCTGGCGGTGGCTTCGGCCCCGGTGCTGGCGGCCGAATGCTCGGTCGACATCGCGGGCAATGACCAGATGCAGTTCGACAAGAAGGAAATCACCGTCAGCAAGAGCTGCAAGCAGTTCACGGTGAACCTGAAGCATCCCGGCAAGCTGGCCAAGAACGTCATGGGCCACAACTGGGTGCTGACCAAGACGGCCGACATGCAGGGCGCGGTGAACGACGGCATGGCCGCCGGCCTGCCCGCCGACTACGTCAAGAAGGATGACGCCCGCGTCATCGCCCACACCAAGGTGATCGGCGGCGGCGAATCGGATTCCGTGACCTTCGACGTGAGCAAGCTCGCGGCCGGCCAGGACTACACCTACTTCTGCTCCTTCCCCGGCCACTTCGCCATGATGAAGGGCACGCTCAAGCTGGTCGACTGACCCGCCCGCGTCTCGCGGCGCCCCGTCCTCCCGGCCCCCCGGCCGGAAGCGCGGGGCGTTTTGCCGTCCGGCGCCTGCCCCTACAATGGCCGCTCCCATGATCCCGGGCACGGCCCCACACGCAGGAGCGAACATGAGCAAGGAAAAAGTAGCGATCGTCACCGCCGGCGGCAGCGGCATGGGCGCGGCCGCGGCGCGCAAACTGGCGGCCGACGGCTTTCGCGTCGCCATCCTGTCCTCCTCGGGCAAGGGCGAAGCCCTGGCCGGCGAACTGGGCGGACTGGGCGTGACCGGCTCGAACCGCTCGCCCGAAGACCTGGCGCGCCTGGTCGATACGGTGATGGCCAAGTGGGGCCGCATCGACGCGGTGGTCAACAGCGCCGGCCACGGCCCCAAGGGTCCGCTGCTGGAAATCAGCGACGCCGACTGGCAGCTGGGCATGGAGTTCTACCTGCTCAACGTCGTGCGCATCACGCGCCTGGTGGCCCCGATCATGCAAGCGCAGCGGTCCGGCGCCATCGTCAACATCTCCACCTACGCCACCTTCGAGCCCGAGGCGTTGTTCCCGACCTCGGGTGTATTCCGCGCCGGCCTGGCCGCCTTCACCAAGGTGTTCTCGGACGAGTACGCGGCGCACAACGTGCGCATGAACAACGTGTTGCCCGGCTTCATCGACAGCCTGCCCGAAAAGGAAGAGCGCCGCTCCCGCATTCCCATGGGCCGCTACGGCACGGCCCAGGAAGTGGCCGACCTGATCGCCTTCCTGGCCTCGGACGCCTCGTCCTACATCACCGGCCAGAACATCCGCATCGACGGCGGCATCACCCGTTCGGTCTAATCCGGATGGCCGTCCCCGCGCTTCCGCCCAGCGCGGCGCGCGGGGCGGCTCATCCTTTGGATGGCGCTCATCCGTCTGGCGGTATTGAAGCGCCGGCGCGCCCGTCGTTACCTTAGGGTTCCGCTTCCCGACGAAGGCGCCCCGCCATGCCCGCGACGCCGTCCATGGCGCCCGCCACCGCGCCGGCCGACTATCCCCCGCCCAGCGCCGGCCAGGCCTCGCGCTTCCTGGCCCAGGCCAGCTTCGGCGCCACCCCGGCGGACATCGCCGCCGTCATGCGCGACGGCTATGCCGCCTGGCTGGACGCGCAGCTGGCCATGCCGCCGTCGCAGACGCATTTCGACTGGCTGCTGCAACAGGGCAGGAACACCGAGGAATACAAGGGCAACGGCATCAACGCGCCGCTGGATGCCACGCTGTGGCGCAAGTTCATCAGCGCCCCCGACCAGGTACGCACCCGCGTCGCCTTCGCGCTGTCCGAGATCTTCGTGGTGAACGTGGCGTCCATCACCGCGTCCTGGCCGCTGTTCGGCGCGGCCGGCTTCATGGACCTGCTGGCCGAACACGCGCTGGGCAACTACCGGAGCCTGCTCGCCGCCGTCAGCCGCAACCTGTCCATGGGTTGCATGCTGACCTTTCGCGGCAGCCGCAAGGAAGACCCGCGCACCGGCCGCCATCCCGACGAGAACTACGCGCGCGAGATCATGCAGCTGTTCAGCATCGGCCTGCTGCAACTGCGCCCCGACGGCACGCCCCGCCTGGACGGCGGCGCGCCGGTGGAAACCTATACGAACGCCGACGTCCAGGGCCTGGCCCGGGTATTCACCGGCTGGGACCTGGACGGCGCCGAAACCGACGTGGAATTCCACCGCCGGCCGATGAAGCTCGATCCGGCGCTGCATTCGATGGCGGAAAAACGCTTCCTGGGCACCGTCATTCCCGCCGGCACGGGCGGCCCGCGATCGCTGGCGCTGGCCATGGACGCGATCTCGGCCCATCCCAATGTCGGCCCCTTCATCGGCGCGCAACTGATCCAGCGGCTGGTCGCCAGCAACCCCAGCCCGGCCTACGTGGCGCGCGTGGCGGCGGTCTTCGCCGACGACGACCTGGGCGCGCGCGGCAACCTGAAGGCCGTGGTGCGCGCCGTGCTGCTCGACCCTGAGGCGCGCTTTCCCGACCTGGCCTCGCCCCATTGGGGCAAGGTACGCGAACCCATCCTGCGCTTCTCCGGCTGGGCGCGGGCCTTCGGCGCGCGCTCGACCAGCGGCGCCTGGGCCATGCCCGACACCAGCGACAACACCATCCGGCTGGCGCAAAGCCCGATGCGCGCGCCCAGCGTGTTCAACTTCTTCCGGCCGCGCTACACGCCCGCCGCCACCGAGCTGGCGCGCCAGGGCCTGGCCGCGCCGGAATTGCAGATCACCGACGAAACCAGCATCGCCGGCTACCTGAACTTCCTGGCCATCTACGCCGATCGAGGCTGGGAAGACCTGCAGACCGACTACGCCGCCGAGCTGGCGCTGGCCGGCGATCCCGATGCGCTGGTCGCCCATGTCGCGCTGCTGCTGGCGGGCGACGCCTTCAGCGAGGCGACGGCGCGACGGATCGCGGCCGCGCTGCGCGACATCCCGCCCGAGCGGCCGCGCGACCGCGTGCGCGCCGCCATCGTACTGGTGGCGGCCTCGCCCGAATACCTGGTGCAGAAATGAGCTCTACACGACATGCCGATGCCGGCCGGCGCGCCTTCCTGCTGCGCGCCTGCGCGCTCGGGGCGGCGGGCGCCGCGGCGCCGCTGGCCGCCAACCTGGCGGCGCTGGGCGCGGCCGCGGCGCAGGAAGCGCCCGCCGGCTCGTACAAGGCGCTGGTCTGCGTGTTCCTGTACGGCGGCAACGACCCCTACAACACCATCGTGCCGTATGACGAGGCCTCGCACCGCGCCTACGCCGCCGCGCGCGCCGACATCGCGCTGCCGCGCGAGGCGCTGCATGCCACCGTCCTGGGCGGCGGGCCGGAAGCGAACGGCATGCGCTTCGCGCTGGCCCCGTCGCTGGCGCCACTGGCGCCCCTGTACGCGCGCGAACGCATGGCCGTGGCGTTGAACGTCGGCCCGCTGGCCGCGCCCACCAGCAAGGCCGACTATGTCGCCGGGAAAGCCGCGCTGCCACCCAAGCTGTTCTCGCACAACGACCAGCAGTCGTACTGGCAGGCGCTGGCGCCGGAAGGCGCGTCGTCCGGCTGGGCCGGCCGCCTGACCGACCTGCTGCTAGCCGGCTCGGCCACATCGGGCATGGCGGGCGTCACCGCCGGCGGCAACGCGGTGCTGCTGGCCGGCCGCCATTCCTCCGGCTATCGCGTCGGCCCACAGGGATCGACCGCCATCGACCTGCTGCGCCACGGGCTCTACGGCTCCGAAGCCTGCACCGCGCTGCTGCGCGATCTGATCACCGCGCCACGCCCGCACCTGATGGAAAGCGAGCTGGCGGCCATCGCCCTGCGCTCGATCGCCACGGACGCGCGCCTGCGCGATGCGCTGGCCGCCGTGCCGCCGCCGCCCAGCTTCGCCGGCGTCGATACGCCGCTGGCTGGACAGCTGCGCATCGTGGCCCGCATCATCGCCGCGCGCCAGCCGCTGGGCGCGCGCCGCCAGGTGTTCTTCGTGTCCCAGAACGGCTATGACAACCACACCGGCCTGCGCGACGACCATCCCGCCCTGCTGCGCGAACTGGGCCAGGCGCTGGCGGCCTTCCAGGCGGAACTGGACAGGATGGGGATGGCCGATCAGGTGACCACCTTCACCGCTTCCGAATTCGGCCGCACCCTGGGTTCGAACGGCAACGGCTCGGACCACGGCTGGGGCGGACATCAGCTGGTGCTTGGCGGCGCGGTGCGGGGCGGGCGCTGCTATGGCGCGCATCCCGATATCGCGCTGGACGGGCCGGGCTTCGTCGACAACGGCCGCCTGCTGCCGGACATGGCGGTGGAACAGCTGGGCGCCGCGCTGGGCGCGTGGTTCGGCGCTGGCCGCGACGAACTGGCGCTGGCCTTTCCCAATCTGTCGCGCTTCGGCCCCGGGCCGGAGGGCCTGCTGCCCGCTCCCGACAGGGCCGCCTAAGCCAGATCGATCACATCCCGCCCGCCATCAGACGCTCGCTGTCGACCAGGCGCTTCCAGCGCGCGGCCTCGTTTTCAACGAACCGCGCCAGCTCCTCGGACGAACCGCGCCGGACCTCAGCGCCCTGCTCCGCGATCTTGGCGGCCACGCCGGCATCCGCGAGCGCCTGATTCAATGTCGTGTTCAGCCTGCTCGCCACCGACGCATCCAATCCCGCCGGCGCGAACACCGCATACCACTGCGGCACCTCGACGCCCGGCACGCCCGCTTCGGCCAGCGTGGGCAGGTTCGGCAGCGAGGCCAGCCGTTTCGGACCAGCCACCGCCAGGGCGCGGATCTTGCCCGACTGAAGCTGGGGATACGCGCTGAACAGGCTGGGGAACATGACCTGCGTGACCCCGGCCAGCGTGTCGTTCATGGCCGGCGCCGAGCCTTTGTACGGCACATCCAGCATGTTCACGCCGGCGGCGCGGTTGAAGAGGACGCCGGCGACAGACGGCGCGGTGCCGGGGCCGGCCGACGCGTAGTTCAAGCCGTCGGGATGCTGCTTGCCATAGTTCACCAGACCGGCGACGTCTTCCACTCCCAGGCCGGCGCTCACCACCAGCAGCGTGGGCGAATCCGCCACGAAGCCGATGGGCGTGAAGTCCCGCACCGGATCGTAGCTCAGCCTTTGCAAGGCGGGATTGATGCCGTGCGTGCCGATGTAGCCCAGCATCAGGGTGTAGCCATCGGGCGCCTGCCTGGCCACATATTCCGAGGCGATGGCGCCCTGCGCGCCCGGCTTGTTCACCACCACGACGGTCTGGCCAAGCAGTTCGCCCATCTTCTGGCCAACGATGCGGGCCAGCACGTCATTGCCGCCGCCGGCGGCCGTGGGCACGACCATGGTGAGCATCCGCTCCGGATAGGCGGCGGATGCCGGCGTGGCGTTGAGCAGCAGCAAGGCCGCGGCGCAGGCTGCGGCGAAAGAACGGGAATGCATGGGATGTCTCCTGTTTTTTTGATTGCCGGCCTCTACGGGACGGCGCGGGAAATGGGATTGGGCAGATACAGCACCCCCTTCATGATCTTTCGCGCGGTGCGCACCAGACCGGCGCGCCGTATCGAGACGCCGTCGTCACCAAGCTCCACCTCGATATCCATCGCCCCCGACGGATGCTCGATGCGCACGCCACGGCTGCCAGCGGCCGGCTCCGGGCCGCCGAAGCCATGCGCCACCGTGCCCGGTATGAGAAAAGCGCAGGCCACGCCCACCGCGCCGGTCGCGGCATGCGAGCGATGGCAGGACCGTGGCGTGAAATAACGCGAGCGCAGCGCCATGGGCTGCGCGCCCGGCGCCAGCAGCACGGGCTTGGGAAGCACGCTGTCGCGGACATCGCCCAGCCCCATGCGTCGGCCCGCCTCCAGGCGCACCGCCTCGATCCGCGCCATCAGGGCCGGATTGGCGTCCAGCTCCGCCGGCGTCTCGTCGCCGCGCGCGCCCAGGTCCGAAGCCCGCATCAGCACCATCGGCATGGCGGCGTCGATCAGCGTGACGCGCAGGCCATCGATGTCGTCCTGCCGCTGCCCGGAAGGGAACAGGCCGCCAGTCACCGCGCCCCAGGCATCCAGGAAGTTCAGCCGGACAGGCGCCGCCGTGCCGGCCACGCCGTCGATGCGCGCGGCGCCTTCGTAGGTCAGCCGGCCGCCCGGCGTCTGCACGATCGCCTCGATCACCGATCCCGTGTTGACGTTGTGGACCCGCACCGAGGTCACGCCATCGTTGGCCGCGAGCAGCCCTTCATCGATGGCGAAAGGCGCGGCGCCGGACAGCATGTTGCCGCAGTTGGGCCGCAGGTCCACGCTGGCCTGGTCCACCGACACCTGCGCGAACAGGTAGTCGATATCGCAGCCGGGACGGCGCGAACGCGACACGATGGCGACCTTGCTGGTCAGGCTGTTGCCGCCGCCCAGGCCATCGACCTGCAGCGCATGCGGCGACCCCATCGCGGTCAGCAGCAAGCGGTCGCGCTCGGCTGGATCGGCGGGCAGCCAATCCGCCAGGAAGAAAGGGCCGCGCGACGTGCCGCCGCGCATCAGGACGCAAGGGATGATCGTTTCCATGGCTGCCATTCTGCGCAGGGCGGGCTAATATTTGAATTGCAATTTACGGATGGATTAATGCATGGGACGCATCAATTTCGATCTCCAGGAACTGCAGGCCTTCGTGGCGGTGGCGGAACGCGCCAGCTTCCGCGCGGCCGCCGAGGATCTCCATCTGTCGCAACCGGCCTTGAGCCGGCGCGTCGACAAACTGGAGGCGCAGTTGGGCGCGAAGCTGCTGGAGCGCACCACGCGCCGCGTGTCCCTCACGAATATCGGACGAGTCTTTCTCGAACGCGCCCGGACGGCCATCGACGAGCTGGAAAGCGCGGTGCTCAGCATTGGCGACCTGGCCACGCAACGGGAGGGACTGATCACCGTGGCCTGCGTGCCCTCGGTGGCGTACTACTTCCTGCCGGCCATCATTCACGAGTATTCGCTGCGCTTTCCCCGCATCCGCGTGCGCATCATTGACGAAACGGCCAACACGGTGCTCAACAGCGTCGTATCGGGCCGTGCCGATTTCGGCATCAGCTTCTTCGGCACCCAGGAGCCCGACGTGGACTTCAAGGCCGTGCTGCGCGAAGACTTCGTGCTTGCCGTTCGCAACGACCACCCGCTGTCGCGCCGCCGCAGCATCACCTGGGATGAGCTGGCGGGCGAGCGCTACATGACCGTGGCCAAGGAAAGCGGCAACCGGCTGCTGATCGACGACGCGCTGGCCAAGAGCGGCAAGCGCACGGTCAGCGCTTATGAAGTCAGCCATGTCATGACGCTGCTCGGCCTGGTGGAAGCCGGACTGGGCGTCGCCGCCGTGCCGCGACTGGCCATGCCGCTGAAGGGGCATTCCACGCTGGCCAGCGTGCTGCTGGAACAGCCCAGGGTCACCCGAAGCCTTGGCCTGATCTCGCGCCGAGGCCGCCCGCTGGCGCCGGCGGCGCAACAGTTATATAACCTGATTGACCAGACTGGAAAATCAGCCAAGCGCAAACCCTCTCCCCGGCCGTCCTCCCCATGAACCTCATCTGCCTGGCCTTGCAACCCGCCACCGAAGACGATCTGCCTTTCCTGCTGACGCTGCGCAAGGCGACCATGACAGAACACCTGGACCGCGCGGGCGTCCCTCAAGACGACGAGCATCATCTGGCGCGCATCCGTCACCACTTCAGCGACGCGCAGATCGTCTGGTTCCATGGCCGGCCCGCCGGCCTGTTCAAGGCGTATCGCGATCCCGCCGGCTGGCGCCTGGTGCAGATCCAGATCGATCCCGCGTTCCAGGGCCAGGGGCTGGGCCGTCGCCTGCTGGCCGGCCTGCTGGAACAGGCCGACGCCGAGGGCGCGCCGGTGACGCTGTCGGTGCTGGACGGCAACCCCGCGCGCCGGCTCTACGAGGCGATGGGCTTCACGGCCCAGGAAACCCGGGGCCAGGAAATCGAGATGCGCTATGCGCCCCGAGCGCCCCGAGCACCGCGCGCGCCCCTGGCCACATCCGCGACCCGCTCGGCGGCGTGAACCGCGCCGGTCCGGATTTTTTTTTCCGGGCGTGGAATAAGCAAGAAGCGGGCAGCGTCTATCCCAGGCAGTCCCCAACCCAACTCTTTCCGCGAGGCACACCATGCGCAAACCCACCGCAGCCCTGCTGGCCCTGGCCGGCGCCGCCCTGTTCTCGGCCGCCGTCCAGGCCCAGCCCGTCAAGGCCCAGGACGGCGTCCTGGTCAACGAAGCCGGCATGACCCTCTACACCTTCGACAAGGACGCAGGCGGCAAGAGCGCCTGCAACGACCAGTGCGCCAAGCTCTGGCCGCCCGTGATGGCCGCCGCCGACGCCAAGGCCTCGGGCGACCTCACCATCATCACCCGCGACGACGGTGGCAAGCAGTGGGCCTACAAGGGCAAGCCGGTCTACCTGTACGCCAAGGACGCCAAGGCCGGCGACAAGACCGGCGACAACTTCAAGGACGTGTGGCACGCGGCCAAGCCCTGATCCCGCCGCGCCCTCCGATCCATGCGCGCCGAAGACGAAGCCGCGATCCTCGCCTGCATTCCCAGCCTGCGGCGCTATGCGCGCGGGCTGGCGGGCGATCCGCAGCGCGCCGACGACCTGGTCCAGGACACGCTGGAGCGCGCCTGGAGCCGCTACTCGCGCTGGCAACGGCGCGGCGAACTGCGCGCATGGATGTTCGGCATCATGCACAACCATTTCGTCGACGGCCTGCGCGCCAGCCGGCGGCAGGCCGAGCTGACGCCCGTGGACGAGCTGCCCGAGGTGCCGGTGCGCGCCACCCAGTCCGACGGACTGGAGGTGCGCGACCTGGACCGCTGCCTGCGGGCGCTGCCGCCCGAACAGCGCGAGGTGCTGCTGCTGGTCTGCGTCGAGGAGCTGTCCTACCAGGACACCGCGCAAGTCCTGGACGTGCCGATCGGCACGGTGATGTCGCGCCTGTCGCGCGCCCGCGAACGGCTGGGCGCGCTGCTGCAAGGACGCGAAGCAGCCACCAAGCTACATCGCGTGAAATGACATGAACGACAAACGCCTGCACGCCATCCCCGCCACCGGCGCCCCCATCGCCGAGGCCGACCTGCACGCCTACGCCGACGGCCAGCTCGCGGCTGCGCGCCGCGCGGAGGTCGAGGCCTTCCTGGCCGCGCATCCGCAGGACCGCGCCCGCGTGGACGCATGGCAGGCGCAACGCCAGGCGCTGCGCGCCCTGCTCGACCCGGTGCTGGACGAGCCGCTGCCGCTGCGCC
>NZ_JCBANG010000063.1:0-38971 GCF_059760905.1 Achromobacter sp. 1011811831 | reverse complement strand
GCGCCGGCCTGAGCGGGCGGCGCCGCCGCGCCGATATCGCGACGCCACAAGAAAATGGCCGCCCTGAAGGCGGCCATTTTCATTGCAGCAAGCCAGAAGCTCAGAGCTTGCGCCGGAACACCAGCTTGTCGACAGACGAGGCCGACGCGTCGTAGGCATAGCCTTCAAGATCGAAGCCCTGCAGCCCTTCGGGCTTGGCGACCTTGTGCTGGATGGCATAGCGCGCCATCAGGCCGCGCGCCCGCTTGGCGTGGAAGCTGATGATCTTCCAGGCGCCGTTCTTCCAGTCCTGGAACACGCACTGCACCACGCGCGCCTTGAGCGCCTTCAGGTCCACGGACTTGAAGTATTCCTCGGACGCCAGGTTGACGATGACCGGCGACTTCTGGCCTTCCTGGCGTTCGTTCAGGTACTGCGCGATCGAACTGCCCCAGTAGTCATACAGCGTCTTGCCCTTGGGCGTTTCCAGGCGCGTGCCCATTTCCAGGCGGTAGGGCTGCATCAGGTCCAGCGGACGCAGCACGCCGTACAGGCCGCTGAGGATGGCCACGTGCTCCTGCGCCCAGTCCAGCTGCTTGGCCGACAGCGAGGACGCGTCCAGCCCTTCGTACACATCGCCATTGAAGGCCAGCACCGCCTGGCGCGAGTTGGCCTGGGTGAAGCTGCGCTTCCAGCTGGCGTAGCGCTGCACATTGAGCTCGGACAACGCCGCGCTCAGGCTCATCAGCGCGGAGATGTCGTCGGCCGACTTGGTCTTGAGCACCTTGATCAGGCCGGCGGCCTGGTCGACGAACAGGGGCTGGGTATGCGTCTCGACGTGCAGCGGCGAGTCATAGTCCAGTTTCTTGGCGGGGGAAAGCAAAAACAGCATGAGTGAGGGTTCCTACCTGATGTCAGCGCGCGGTCCAGCCGCCGTCGACGGAAATAGTGGTGCCGGTGATCTGCGCGGCGGCGTCGGAAGCCAGAAAGACAGCGGTGCCTCCCAGCTGTTCCGGCGTGACGAATTGCAGCGAGGGCTGCTTCTCGCTGAGCAGCTCGCGGGCGGCGGCTTCCTGGTCCACGCCGTTCTTCTCGGCCAGCGCGGTGATCTGCTTCTCGACCAGCGGGGTGCGTACCCAGCCCGGGCAAATGGCGTTGGCCGTGATGCCCTGGCCGGCGGTTTCCAGCGCGGTGACCTTGGTGAAGCCGACCACGCCGTGCTTGGCGGCGACATAGGCGGACTTGTAGGCCGAGGCCACCAGCCCGTGGGCCGAGGCAATGTTGATGATGCGGCCGAAGCCCTGCTTCTTCATATGCGGCAGCGCGGCGGCGGTGCCGTGGAACACGGCCGACAGGTTCAGCGCGATGATGGCGTCCCACTTCTCGACCGGGAAGTCCTCGATCGGCGCGGTGTGCTGGATGCCGGCGTTGTTGACCAGGATGTCGATGCGGCCGAGCTGGCGCACCGCGTTGTCGATCAGGCCGCGCACGGCCTCGCCCTTGGACAGGTCGGCGCCGTCGTACACGACGCGCACGCCATGCTGGCTGGCCAACCCGGCGCGGATCTTCTCGATCTCGGCGGCGTCGCCGAAGCCGTTCAGGACGATATCGGCGCCCTGCTGGGCGAGCGCGCTGGCGATGCCGAGGCCGATGCCGCTGGTGGAACCGGTGACGACTGCGACTTTTCCTTTGAGCATGGGAATTCTCCTGTGATCTGGCGCGAGAGGCGGACGGTGAAGCGAGGCGTCAAGTGTAGCCGCGCCCGGCAAGACCCGCCTTGCCTGGGCGACAAGACGCCACGCGCACGGCCAGGACGCCGTCTTTTCCCAAACTGCGCCCTCGATTTTCGAAGGGGCTACACAAACCAAAAAATCTATGTATAATTGCGGGCTTCGCTGCTCCGACAACGTAGATCCTTCCGACCAGGGATCTAATCGCGGAAAGCCTGGGGTTTCAACCCCCCTTATCAAACCCGAAGCTTGGGTAGGAAAAGGGAAAAGCAAAAACCAGGACAACCGCCGTTACGGAACCCAGCCACGGAGAGGTGGCAGAGTGGTCGAATGTACCTGACTCGAAATCAGGCGTACGGTATCCCCGTACCGTGGGTTCGAATCCCACCCTCTCCGCCAGTATTTGAAAGCCCCCTGACTCGTCAGGGGGCTTTTTCTTTGGTTCGCGCATCGCGCCGCCATCTCCCGCCCTGGCGCCGCTTGCCCAACCCACACCCCCTGCTAGCATGTGCCAGGCCGTCAGGCCGACGACCCGCTCATCCGCAGAGGACCGTGAAGCAATGGCTGAACCGCTTTTCATCGTCGCCGATATCGACATCAGCGCCCCGGCGTTGCGCCGATGGCTGAAGTCCGCGCCCCTGTCCGCCGCGGCATTCGATGACTGGCCGGAGCCTGTCAGCCTTGGCGCTCCTGGCATCACCGAGCAGGCCGCGCCCGAGGAACCCAGCGTCGCCGATGCGCTGGTCAGCTACTGCGTGGACAGTTTCGGCCGGGGAGATGGGCATCTGCACTGCCAGCACGACGAGCAGGCGCATGCGCTCCGGTTCGCGGCGTGCTTCCAGTATGGCGACGAGGCCGGCGTCCTGGCGTCCGCGCTTTTTCTCTGCGCCTTGCTGCGCGGATTGGCGGACGCCTACACGGCAAGGCAACCGTCGCTCGTCCGCCTGTTCGACGCCGGCGCCGATCTGCTCTGGCTCGAGATCGGCAAGAAGTCCGCGCGCGTCCTGCCCGCTCCGGCGCATGCGCCGGCCGCGCCCGCGTGGTTCGACGACTGGATCAGCCAGGACAACCTGGGCGACCCGGGCAGGCTCATGGCCGCGCTGTTCCCTCCCCTGGCCCGCGCCCTGAAGAAGCAGCTGGCGCTGGGCGCGCTGCAGGCCAGCCCGCAAGCGCCCCACCGCTACGACAGCTGCTTCTGGACAGACGGCGAGCGCGTCTATCGCTGGCCTGGCGACGCGCCGGTGCAAGACGCCGCCCCCCTGACTTTCCGACGGGTCACGCCCGCCAATGCCATGGACTCGGCGTTCTACACGGATGGACGCCAGGTCTGGTACCACCGGCCCATGGTGGGCGCCGTGCCCGTGCAGCCGCTTGAACCCGGAACCGCCATGCAAGGCTGGCGGCCGTTCGGCTCCGACGGCGAGCCGATACTGCGTTGCGGCGATACCGTGTGGGCCGTCGCATGCATGGACTATCCCGATGGCGGGAACGTGCCGGACGAGGCGAACTACCCGCTAGGCGGCAATACCCCCGCCAATGTCGAGCGCGTCCTGGGCGGCATCGCCTCGCAGGGCGGCATCCCCACGTGGGAAAAGGCCTACGACTACGAATACCTGCGCCCCACGCGGGTGCTGGGCCAGTCGTTCGCCCATCTGAAAGACAGCCTGTTCGAAGATGGCGAATCCGTCTATGTCCAGGCGGCCCAGGGCCTGCTCCGCCTGGAGGGCGCGCTTCCCGGCATGACGACGGACCTGGGCGCGCTGAGCCTCAACAACGGGCGGATCTTCCATCGCGGACAGGCAGTCCGGCGCCAACCCGATGCCGCCACGTTGCGCCATGTCGGCCACGATCTGTACGCGGACGACAGGCGCGTCTACCTGCTGCGCCGCGAGATGAACGGCATCCATTCCCATCCGGTCCTGCGGATTCTGCAGGACGCGGATCCGGCACGCTTCCGAATCACGCACATCCTGCCAGATGCCATCCTCAGCGACGACGAACAGCAAGTCTGGCTCAACGGCGAACCCCTCCACGGCGTGACGCCCCGCGCCGTCAAGCTCATGGGCGTGTTCTTCTGGACGGACGGCGTCCACGTCTATCACTGCGAAAAACGGATTGCGCAAGCCGATCCGGCAAGATTCGAAGTGCTGGCCGACTCCGACTACGCGCGCCAGGACGAGGCCGTCTACTTCCGCGACCAACGGATTCCCGGCGCGGACGCGGCCAGCTTCGTCGCCGACGACATGAGCACGGCGCACGACCGGCGCCGGCGGTATCTGTTCGAGGAGCCGGTCGCGGGCCAGGATGCCGCCACGGGATCCTAGCCGCGCGCGGCTGGCCGGGGCGGCCCGCGCCTGGCCGGCGGGCGAATTCAACATAAAATACGGCGGCGCACTCCATGCGCCCAACTCCGGAGCCCCCCACGGCTCCGCGTCGCCGATGCTTAAATTCATCCTCCGCGTCTTCGTCGTCGCCGTCATCAGCTTCGCCGTCGCGTACCAGATCGTGAACCGCGGCCTGGGCTATCTGGTCGAGCCCATGGTCGAAGACCTGGCCGTGCGCACCATGCGCGGCCAGGTGTACGCGCTGCACAAGGACCTGGACCCCGTCGCCCCCGCCGACCGCGCCACTTTCCTGCTGCAGCAGGTCCTGCCCCACTACGGCCTGGAGCTGCGGCTGCTGGCGGACGCCCAGGTCCAGCCCACCGAGAACGAATTCCGCCAGATCGACACCGCCGGCTTCCTGATGCGCGACGACTTCGAGACCGTCGTCATGCCGCTGCCCGGCGAGCCCCGGCAATGGCTGGAAGTGAAGCTGCCGGGCGATGACCCGATGGACAAGGCGCTGACCTGGGGCGCCTGGATCGTGCTGAGCCTGCTGCTGACGGCCACGCTGCTGCTGCTGTGGGCGCTGCCGGTCTGGCGCGACATGGACGCGCTGCGCAACGCCGCGCTGCGCATGGGCCAGGGCGACCTGGGCATACGCGTGCGGCTCTCGCGCATCGCCGGCATCCGCCACATCGGCGAAACCTTCAATCAGATGGCCTCGCGAATCTCGGCGCTGATCGAGAACCAGCGCAGCATGACCAACGCTGTTTCCCACGAACTGCGCACGCCGCTGGCGCGGCTGTCCTTCGAACTCGACCTGCTGGCGCGCGAAGAGGCCGCGCCCAAGCGCGGCCTGATCATCCAGGACATGCACGCGGACATCGAGGAACTGCAGGGCATGGTGGCCGAGCTGCTGGTCTACGCCCGCCTGGAACGGCCCGCCGAGGAGTCCGTCAAGCTCGAGACCGTGGACACGCTCGACTGGCTGAAGGAAGCGCTGGCACTGGTCGCCTTCCAGGCCGAGGCCCGCAACGTGCAATGCCACATCCAGGAAGGCTACCCGGACCACATCGACCTGCATCCGCGCTACATGAGCCGCGCGCTGCTGAACCTGGTGCAGAACGCCGTGCGCTATGCCGACGGGCATGTGTACGTCTCGGTCACCGCCTGCCCCGAGGGCGGCTTCCAGCTCCTCGTCGACGACGACGGGCCCGGCATCCCGGCGGCTGAACGGGAGAACGTCTTCGAGCCCTTCATGCGCCTGGACGACAGCCGCGACCGCGGCACCGGCGGCGCGGGCCTGGGGCTGGCGATCGTCAAGCGGGTGGCGGCCAGCCACAATGGCAGCATCGAAGCCTGCGCCAGCCCGCTGGGCGGCGCGCGCTTCGTGTTGCGCTGGCCGGCCGGGACGAAGGCGGACTAGCGCCGGCGCTTGCCGCTCAGGACGCGGACAGCCGCAAGGCCGAAGCCTGCGACAGCGCGGCGGACGCATCGCCCTCCACATCCACCACCTGGCCGCCGCCCGGCAGGCGGAAGGCGCTGACGGCGCGCTTCAGGTCGGCGGCCTGGTCCTGCATGGAGCCGGCCGCGGCGGCGGCTTCTTCCACCAGCGCGGCGTTCTGCTGCGTGACCTCGTCCATCTGCGACACCGCGCGGTTGACCTGCTCGATGCCGTCGGCCTGCTCGGCCGAAGCGGCGGCGATCTCGCCCATGATGTCGGTCACGCGCTGCACCGAAGCCACAATGTCCTGCATGGTGGCGCCGGCGCGCTGGGCGCTGTCCGAGCCCTGGCCGATCTTGCCGACGGTGTCCTCGATCAGGCCCTTGATCTCCTTTGCCGCCTGCGCGCTGCGCTGCGCCAGCGTGCGGACCTCGGCGGCGACCACGGCAAAACCCTTGCCCTGCTCGCCCGCGCGCGCCGCTTCCACGGCCGCGTTCAGCGCCAGGATGTTGGTCTGGAAGGCAATGCCGTCGATCACCGACACGATGTCGGCGATCTTCACCGAGCTGGCCGAGATCGCGCTCATGGCGCCCACCACTTCCGAGACCGTGGCGCCGCCGCGCGACGCCGTGTCCGACGCCGCCGCCGCCAGCTGGTTGGCCTGGCGCGCGCTGTCGGCGTTCTGCTTGACGGTGGAGGACAGCTCTTCCATGGACGCCGCCGTCTGTTCCAGCGACGCGGCCTGCTGCTCGGTGCGCGACGACAGGTCGGTGTTGCCGGCGGCGATCTGGCCCGAGGCCGAGGCGATGTTGTCCACGCCGGCGCGGATCCGGGCGACCGTGGCGGCCAGGTTGCCGTTCATCGTCTGCAAGGCCCGCATCAGCTGGCCGATCTCGTCGCGCGAGCGCACGGCGATGTTGCTGGTCAGGTCATTGGCCGCCACGGTGCGCGCCACGGCCAGCGCGTCCGACAGCGGATGCGTGATGCTGCGGGTCAGCAGCACCGCCAGCAACAGCCCGCTGAGCAGGCCGATGGCGCCGATCACGATCATCCACAGGTTGGCGCTGGCATATTCGCCCTGGATATCCTCGGCGCGGGCGTCGATATCGGCGCGCTGCACGCTGGACAGTTTCGAGATCAGGTCGATGAACTGCCGCGTCGCCGGCAGGAATTCCTGGGCGAATACGCGCTCGGCGGTGGCCACGTCGCCGTCCTTCTTGGCCTTGAAGATGGTATCGCGCGTGCTCAGGTAGGCCTGGCGCGCCTTGGCGATGCCGGCCCACAGCTCTTTTTCCTCGGGGCTTTCGATCAAGGGTTCGATCTGCTGCTGCAGCTGCGAGGAATTGCGCGTGGACGCGGCCGCCTCGTCGGCGAAGAAAGTCGCCAGGCTGGCGTCGGCGCTCTTGGCGATCGCCGTGGTGCGGGTCACGCCGGAATGGATGTTGCGGGCCCAGTCGTTGACCAGCCGTTCCTTCACCAGCGAGCGCTGCGTGACGGTTTCCACCGAGCGGTTGATTTCAGCCAGCCCCAGCAGGCCGACCACGCACATGATGATGATCATGGCGAGCAAGACGGAGAAACCGCCGGCCAGGCGGGTTCCCAATTTCAGGTTTTTCATAGCTTCCCCGGTTTTCCCGCCGGCACCAGGCCGCCGGCCGTCAGGAAAATCCGCCCCAAGATAAGAGTCGATGTATCGGTAAATGCGCCAGCGGAGCGTTCGAGTTCGTGGATTTCCGCAATGGTCCAGGAAATGCTAGCAGCGGCGATCCGGCCGGCATCGCGGGAAATGGAGAAGGTTTTGACTCAAGCTCCAGGCTTTGCACGGCCGGCGCGGCGGCCGGCCAGGAAGTCTCCCGCCGTTGCGGGACGCCCGCCTTGACATCCCGCAAGCGGGAAGCGGCCGGCTCAGGCCGCCAGCGGCGCGCCTTCGCCCGGCATGCGTTGCGGCGGCGGCGTGCTCTCCACGTTGCGCAGGTAGTACTTGATGAACTCGACCGCCGGCATGGGCTTGCCATAGAGCCAGCCCTGGCCGAAATCGACTTCGCGCGCCTTGAGATAGTCGGCCTGGTCCTGGCGCTCGATGCCTTCGGCCACGGTCAGCAGATTGAGCGACCGGGCCATGCCGATGATGTGCTCGGTGACCTTGTGCGTGGCCGAATCGGTGCCGATGGCATCGACGAAGGTCTTGTCGATCTTCAACGAATCGAGCGGCAGGCGCTGCAGGTAGGCCAGGCTGGAATAGCCCGTGCCGAAGTCGTCGATGGCCACGGCGTGACCCAGCCGGCGCGCCTCGGCGATGACGGGACCGGCCGTGTCCACATCCATGAAACCGCGTTCGGTGGCTTCTAGCCAGATCTGGCGCGGCTCGATGGACGTGTGCAGCAGCATGCGCTCGAGCACCCGCAGCACTTCGCCGTCCTTCATGTCGCTGGCGCCCAGGTTGACCGAGATATGCACGCCACGGTCGACGGCGAGCAGCTCCTCCATGTCCCGGATCACCAGCCGGAACACCTCGGCCGTGATGCGCGGCAGGATGCCGTTTTCCTCGGCGATGGCGATGAACACGTCCGGCCGCATCTGCTTGCCGCCGGGCCGTTGCCAGCGCACCAGCGCCTCGGCGCCCACGCAGCGGCCCGAACGCAGGTCGATGATGGGCTGGTAGTGCACCGCCAGCTCGCGCCGGCTGACCGCGGTGGCCAGCTCGCCCGCCAGCGACAGGCGCCGGCGCGACAGCCAGCACACCAGGCCGATCATGACCAACGCGGTCATGCCGCCCATCGGCAGCCAGAGGTTGCGTTCGCGCCGCAGGGAACTCAAGGCCTCGCTCGCGGGCTCGAGCAGGACCACGGCGATGTCGTCACCGCGTGCGACGGCGCTCAGGTAGTCCTCTTCCACGTCGAGCTTGCCGCCATTGAGCGCCTGCGCCACCAGCATGAGGTCGGGATGGTTGTGGCTGCCCAGCATGCCCGAACCCGGCAGCACCAGCGCCATCTGCACGCCGTCGGCCGGCGTCAGCTGGATGAACCGGCCGGGCTCGATCAGCGCGCTGTAGTCGCCGTGGCGCACCGCCACCATGCGCAGGCCCGGACTCACCACCGGCACGGCGTCCAGCCGCAGCGCGGCGCCGTTCTTCAGGTGCAGATGCGACGGCTCAAGCCGCGCCTGATCTTCCGGTATGCCCCAGCTGGTGCAGCGCACGTAGCCGTCCGCGACGTAGGCCAGCTCATCGATGGAACGTTCCTGCAGCGACAAGGTCTGCATCATCCGCACGTGCTGCGGCGAACAGGGATCGATCCGCATGGCGTTCAGCCGGTGCAGCACTTCCACCGTCTGGTCCAGCATGCCTTGCGTGTACTGGAGGATGCGCTGCGCCTGGTTGTCCAGGCTCTGCTGCTCCAGCGCCACCGCGCGCGACCATGACATTTGCAGCGCGAAGCCGATCGGCAGGAAGGCGCCCGCTGCGGCCAGCAACACGGCAATTCCGATCACATACTTGCGCGGCATCGGGGCGGGTCTCAGGAGTTCGCTTCTGCGGCGAGGTTTTAGGCTTTTACACGCTTTATACGTCAAGCGCGCGTTTTAACTGACGCACACGCAATAATGTCTCATCCTCGGAGGCCAGATTCGTGAATCCCAACAACAGTCCCTGACGCGCCGCTTCCCCGGCATAGCGCGCCGACAGCGGCTGGGCGTTCAAGCCCGCCGCCTGGGCGCGCCGCGCCTGCTCGGCATCATCGCCATATCCTGGCAGCCGGACGATGAGGTGCATGCCGCCCTGCGCCAGTTCGATCTCTGCCCCCTCGCCGAAGGCCTGCCGCAGCGCCGCCGCCAGCAGGCGCCGGCGGCGGCCGTACAACTGGCGCATCTTCTTGAGATGGCGGGAAAAATGCCCTTCGGCCATGAAATCGGCGACGATGGCCTGGATCAGCTTGGGACTGCCGTTGGACCAGGCGGCCGCCGCCTGTCCGCAGGCCTGGACCAGCGGCGCGGGCGCCACCAGGTAGGCCAGCGCCAGCCCGGGGTAAAGCACCTTCGAGAAGCTGCCCGTGTAGATGACGCGGTCGTGCGCGTCCAGGCTCTTGAGCGCCGGCAACGGCGGGCCGGCGTAGTGGTATTCCCCATCGTAGTCGTCCTCGACCACCCAGGCGCCGGCCTGAGCCGCCCAGCCCAGCAGCTCGGCGCGTCGGGCCAGGCTCATGGAGACGCCCAGCGGCGCCTGGTGCGACGGCGTGACCAGCGCCATGCGCGCTCGCGGCGCCCGCTGGCGTCCGGCCTCCACGATCAGGCCTTCTCCATCCACAGGCACCGGCACGAGACGGCAGCCGTGGCGCTCCAGGACCTCGCAGGGCGGCGCGAAACCCGGCTCTTCCACCCAGACCGCGTCGCCGGGCGCCAGCAGCGCGCGCGCCAGCAAGGCAAGGCTGGCCCGATGGCCCGCCGTGACGAAGACCTGCCCCGGTTCGCAGGCCGCGCCGCGCGAGACCGACAGATAGGCCGCGATCGCCTGGCGCAAGGGCCAGTAGCCGGCCGGATCGCCGTAAGCCATGTCGGCCGGATTCAGGGCGCGCAACCTCCTGGCTGCCAGCCGCAGCCATTGCTTGCGCGGAAAGGCATCCAGCGCCGGCATGCCCAGCTGGAACGGCGGCGGCGCGGCGTCAAAGCCATGCATGGCCGCAGCGCCAGGCGCCGGCGCCACGGCGGCCTGCGCCGGCCGGCGGGGCATCCGCGCCGCGGCCGGCAGGCGCGGCGACACCACCGTGCCGGCCTGGCCCCTGGCCAGGAAATAGCCCTCGCCCATGAGCTGGCTGTAGGCCAGGTCCACCGTGCCGCGCGCCACGCCCAGTTCGCTGGCCAGGCTGCGCGCCGACGCCACCCGATCGCCCGGCGCCAGCAGGCCCTGCTCGATGGCATCGCGAAAGCGCCGGTAGATCTGGCGGTACAAGGGCTCGCCCTGGAGACGTTCCAGATCCGGCAGCGGAGTATGGGGAGGGGCTTTCATGGACCAGTATTCTTGTACAGATATGGCTCTTTCAACTGAGCCATCGTAGCCCTATTCTGCCAGCATGAACAACGGATCCAATGGAGCCATCGCAATGCAAGACCGAATTTTCCTGGCGGGCGCCACGGGCGCCATCGGCACGGCGCTGATTCCCCTGCTGCGCGCGGCCGGCTACGAGGTGCATGGCGCCACCCGCAGCGCCGATCGTTGCGCGTCCCTCGAAGCCGCCGGCGCGACGTCCGTCGTGGTGGATGTGTTCGATGCCGCCGCCTTGCAGGCCACGCTGGCCCGCATCCGGCCGCGCCATGTTATGCACCAGCTGACCGACCTGGCGCTGCTGGGCGACCCCGCCCGCGCCGGCGAGGCCGCGCGGCGCAATGCGCGCATCCGCGACGAAGGCACGCGCAATCTGGTCGCGGCGGCGCTGGCCGCCGGCAGCGAAACGCTGGTGGCCCAGAGCATCGACTGGATTTATGCGCCGCAGGCCGTCCGGCCCTGCGACGAGGAGCAAGCGCTGGACCTGGACGCCCAGGGCGACCGGCGCGTCAGCGTGATGGGCGTCGTTTCACTGGAACGGCAGGTGCTGGGCGCGCCCGGCATCACGGGCACGGTGCTGCGCTACGGCCGGCTGTATGGTCCCGGCACCGGCGCCACGACCCGGCCCGCGGCGAACGCGCTGCATGTGGAAGACGCCGCCTGGGCGGCGCTGCTGGCGCTGCGCCATGGCGGCGGCGTGTTCAATATCGCCGAGGACGAATCGGAAGTGAGCACGGCGCGGGCCCGCGCGGCGCTGGGCTGGCGCCCGGGCATGAGCGGGCTGCCGGCGGTCGCGACCTGAGGCCCGCGCGCCGCCATTTCAGCTGGCGGCGTCCTGCCCGTAGCGGGCAGCCACGATGCCGCCTGTCAGCACCAGCCTGCGCGGCGCGCGCTGCGCCACGGCCTCGGCCGCGCAGCTCGCGTCCACCAGCACCAGGTCGGCCCGCGCGCCCGGCGTCAGGCCGTAATCGGCGAAGCCGCAGGCGCGCGCGGCGGAGGTCGTCACGCATTCCAGGGCCCAGCCGATTTCCTCGTCGCGGCGCAGGTCGTTGCGCATCCCGATCAGCATGGCGCGCGCCAGCATGTCGGGTTCGCCATAGGGCGACCAGGTGTCGCGTATGCCGTCGTTGCCGCCGAAGATCGTCACGCCCGCCTCGCGACAGGCGCGCACGGACGGCACCGGCCGCGACGGCGGCGCGGTGGTGAGCAGCGCCACGTCCAGCGCGGCCAGACGCGCCAGCAATCCATCCAGCCGGCGCGCGTCCAGGGCGCCCAGGCAGAACGCGTGGCTGACCACGAGCCGGCCGGCCATGCCCAGCGCCTGGCAGCGGTCCAGCATCAGGTCGAGCGTGAAGGCGCCCAGCTCGCCGGGCTCGTGCAAATGTATGTCCAGCGGCTTGCCGTGGCGCTCGGCCAGATCGAAAAGCAGATCCAGGGAACGCGCCGGATCGCGATCGATGGCACAGGGATCCAGTCCGCCAAGCACATCGGCGCCCGCCGCCAGCGCGCGATCCAGCAGCTCCGCCGTGCCCGGCCGGATCAGCAGGCCGGACTGCGGAAAGGCCACGATCTGGATGTCGACGCGGCCCGCGAGCGCCTCGCGCGTGGCCAGCACGCCGTCCAGGTGCCGCAAACCCGCTTCGGTATCCACGTCCACGTGGGTGCGGATGCGCGTCGTGCCCAGCCGCAGGAAGGCCAGCGCCAGCGCCTGCGAATGCGCGCGGGCGCCGTGGCCGCTGGCGGCCCGCCAGGCGCGTTCATTGTCGATGCGGTCCGTCAGCGCCGAACCCACATCGTTGACGTACCAGGGCGATCCCCAGGTGGTCTTGTCCAGGTGGGCATGGCCCTCGACCAGGCCGGGCAGCAGCAAGGCGCCGCCGCCCTCTTCCACGGGCAGCGCGCGCCATTCGGGCGCCGAGCCGACGTTCTCGCCCAGGGCCGCGATGCGGCCCTGCCGAATCGCGACATCCACGCGCCGGCCATCCGGCGCGCGGACATTCTTCAGCAGCAAATCGGTCATTGGGGAATATCCCGCCGGCGGCACGCGCCGCCGGCCAGCCGGATCAGGCCTGGGGCGGTTCGATCCAGACGAAACGCTCGCCCTGGCGGAGCATGTCGGCCACGCCTTCGGGCGTCAGACGGTAATCGGTGCCCATGAGCGTGGCGCCGCCGTCGTCGTGGATGTGGATAACGGCCAGCGGATCATTGGCCATGGTGTACCAGTAGTAACCGGGCTTGAGATTGTGCAGGTTTGTGTTCATGGACCCAGTATACAAACAAGCCCGCGAATACCCCATGATCCCAAGTCAAAGATAAAAAATGTCGCAACGCGCCTGACACCGGACGCGTCAGGCGGCATACTCTTTGCGTGCCCCGGCCGAGACGCGCCCGACGCGCGATACGGAACGCCCGGCGGCGGCGCCATTCGCACACCAGCGTTGATTGCGAGGGAAAAAACAAACGTATGAAACGGCAGGCACTCCAATTCAGCGAGCCTCTCAAGCAAGCGATTCTGGACGGCTACAAGGTACAGACGCGACGCATCGTCAAACCCCAGCCCACCCAGCCCACCACGATCTGGTATGCCGACGCATCGGACTCCGGCAAATGGGTGGCCATGGGACCGTCCCGCAACGGATCGGCCGAACTGCGCAAGACCTCCTCCTGGATCAGCTGCCCCTACGGCAAGTCCGGCGAAAGTATCCAGCTTGCCGACGAATCGGGCACGCCCTTCGCCAGCGCGGTCGTCGTGGGCGTGCGCATCCAGCGCCTGCAAAGCCTGTCCGAAGCCGACGCCCGCGCCGAGGGCACGTTGGCGCTCTATCATTCATCGTCGTTGCTGCCTGGCGTGCCCCTGCAGACCGCCTTCGCGCTCAATTGGTGCGAACGCTACGGCACCCATGCCTGGGCGGCCAACCCCTGGGTCTGGGTGGTGGAATTCCGCCGCCGGCAGGACGGACGGCAGGAAAACTGAGCGCGCGATCCGCGCATGCCGTCGCGACCGCGCCACGCCCTCCCCCCAGATGGTGACCGCCTGTAACTCCATGGCGGAAATCAGCGGAATTCCGTCGCATTTCAGTCGATTTCAGCCCCGGGTTTACCAGAGCGGAAAGCGGATGCCGCAATGCAGCGTCGCCATGCCGTGACGCAGGGGGACAGTTGCGTATTGTCGCCATTGCGCCGGGGGCGCTTACCAATTCCACGATGAAAGGCGGGAAAATAGCGTCGACAACTACTCAACTTTGCTGCATCACGCAGCGGGCAGGTGCAACATGAACAAATGGCTTATCGCTGGCGCGACCGCCGCCGGCCTGGTGATATCCAGCGCGGCCATGGCTCGCGTGGACGTGGGCATATCCATCGGCGTACCGGGCGTCGTCTACCCGGCCGCTCCGGTCTACGTGGCGCCGCCCCCGCCCGTGTACGTGGCGCCGGCGCCCGTCTACGCGCCGCCCCCGCCCGTCTACTACCGCCCGGCGCCCGTCTATGTCGCGCCGCCCGTCATCTATCCCGCGCCGGTGTACTACCGCGGCGGCGGCCGCTACTGGCATGACCGCGGCGGCTACTACCGTCATGGCGGCTGGGGTCACGGTCACGGCCACCGCCGCTGATCCGGCGCGCAGCCAAGCAAAAGGCCACTCATTCGAGTGGCCTTTTTTTCGAGCAGCGCAGGCGCGCCGTTCGTAAGCTGATGCGCCAGGGGTCGGGGCGATGTCCGGTCGCCCGACGATATAGGCGAATCAGGCAGCGGGAACCTGTAGCGGCTTGCCGGCAGCGGCCGGCTTCGCCATAGGCGCCTGCTGAACCTTGCCGCCTTCCCAACGCGACGGCTCCTGGACCAGATCGATCCACCGGCGGGGTGCGCTCGACGCCCGCCACCAACCATTATGCGGACGCATGAGCAAACTCCGGTTCACCGTTGAAACGCACACCGTTGATTTCCTCGAACAGACTGCGGCTTTCCTGCTCCGCTTCGTCCAAGGTCGCGAACGGCTCCTGTCCGGGCACCGTCCAGCATTTTTCCGGCGCGCTGCCGCCAATGCGGCGGGTCCAGATCTGCACGCGGTAGCCCTGGCTCTCTTCCTGAGTCACCGAGCATCTCACGCGAAAATCTCCAATCATTCTTGAAGTCATGGATAACTCCTTTGTTATTTATAAGTGAATGATGCGTGTATACGCCTGCGTATTGTGCCGCAACTATCCGGCCCTTATATCGGATTACACAATTATTAACATTTGAACCAAGCACTTATCCGCGCAGATTAATCGGCAAAAGCGACAGGAATATGGCTGGCACGCATATCGCACAAGCCCATATGGGTGAACAAAACCGGGCCCGTGTTCCGAGCATAAAAAAAACGGACTCCCGAGGGAGTCCGTCATTTTTCCCTGCGTCCGGACGATGGCCGGACGCAGGAGGCTGGCGTCAGCCGCCCGCGCTCAGGGCTTGAGCACCGTCAGGCCGCCCATGTAGGGCTGCAGCGCCTTGGGCACGAGCACGCTGCCGTCCGGCTGCTGGTGGTTTTCCAGCACGGCCACCAGCGCGCGGCCCACGGCCAGGCCGGAACCGTTCAGCGTATGCACGTACTCGGGCTTGCCCTGGGCGTTGCGGAAGCGCGCCTGCATGCGGCGGGCCTGGAAGGTCTCGCAGTTGGACACCGAGGAAATCTCGCGCCAGGTGTTCTGCGCCGGCAGCCACACTTCCAGGTCGTAGGTCTTGGCCGCGCCGAAACCCATGTCGCCGGTGCACAGCAGCACCACGCGGTACGGCAATTCGAGCAACTGCAACACGCGCTCGGCATGGCCGACCATGTCTTCCAGCGCCTCGTAGGACTGGTCGGGCGCGGTGATCTGCACCATCTCGACCTTGTCGAACTGGTGCTGGCGGATCATGCCGCGCGTGTCGCGGCCGCCGCTGCCCGCCTCGGAACGGAAGCACGGCGTATGGGCGGTGAGCTTGAGCGGCAGCTCGGCGGCAGCCAGGATGGCATCGCGCGCCACGCTGGTCAGCGTGATCTCGGAGGTCGAGATCAGGTACTGGTCCTCGCGCACATATGGCTTGCCCTGGTCGTCGACCTTGGGATCGTCATCGCCGCCGCCCTTGGACACGGCGAACATGTCGTCCTTGAACTTGGGCAGCTGGCCCGTGCCATACAGCGTCGAGGCATTGACGATATAGGGCGTGTAGCACTCGGTGTAGCCGTGCGTGCCGGTCTGCAGGTCCAGCATGAACTGGGCCAGCGCGCGGTGCAGGCGGGCGATCGGGCCGCGCATGAACGAGAAGCGCGCGCCGGACAGCTTGGCGGCCATGTCGAAATCCAGGCCCAGCGGCTCGCCCACGGCGACGTGGTCGCGCGCTTCGAAGGCCAGCGGCTGCGGATTGCCGTCGGGGCCGGCGGCGGCCGGCAGCCAGCGGCGCACTTCGACGTTGTCGTCGGCCGACTCGCCCAGCGGCGCGCTGGCGTGCGGCAGGTTGGGCACCGACATGAGTAGCTCGTTCAGCGGCTGCTGCAGCGCGGCCAGCTCTTCTTCCAGCTGCTTCAGGCGCACCGGCACGGCCTGGGACTCGGCCATGACGGCGCTGGCGTCCTCGCCCTTGGCCTTGAGCTGGCCGATCTGCTTGGCCAGCGCGTTGCGGCGGGCTTGCAGGGATTCGGTCTCGGTCTGGACGGCCTTGCGGCGGGATTCCAGGTCGTTGAACCGTTCCGTGTCGAAGGACACGCCGCGGGTCTTGAGGCGGTCGACGACGGTTTGCAGGTCTTTGCGCAGCAGTATCGGGTCTAGCATGGTGATGTCGGTGAGGTTGCGGAGGGCAAGCGGGCCGGCGGCCCCTTACCGTTTCTTGGCGCGTTCCTGTGCGTCCAGCTCGCGCAGGAATGCCAGCTTTTGCTGGATTTTAGCCTCCAGGCCGCGGTCGGTCGGCCGGTAGAAGGAAGGATTCAATCCATCGGGGAAATACTGCTCGGCGGCGGCGTAGCCATGCGGCTCGTCGTGGGCGTAGCGATAGGCCTTGCCATGGCCCAACTGCTTCATCAGCTTGGTCGGCGCATTGCGCAAGTGGATGGGCACCGGCGCGCTACCGTGCTCGGCCGCGAACTTGCGGGCCTGGTTGTAGGCGTTGTAGACGGCGTTGGACTTGGCGGCGCAGGCCATGTAGACCACCGCCTGGGCCAGCGCCAGCTCGCCTTCGGGCGAGCCCAGCCGCTCGTAGATGTCGGCGCCGTTGACGGCCAGGTCGGTGGCGCGCGGATCGGCCAGGCCGATGTCCTCGACCGCCATGCGCACCAGCCGGCGCGACAGGTATTTGGGATCGGCGCCGCCATCGATCATGCGGCAGAACCAGTACAGCGCCGCGTCCGGATTGGAGCCGCGCACCGCCTTGTGCAGGGCGCTGATCTGGTCGTAGAAGGCGTCGCCGCCCTTGTCGAAACGCCGCAGGTTCTGCGATAGCGCGATTTCCAGCCAGGCCGCGTCCACGCTGTCGCGTCCGGCGGACTGGGCCGATTCGGCCACCACTTCCACCGCGCTGATCAGCCGGCGCGCATCGCCGTCGGCCCAGGCCGCCAGCTGCTCGCGCGCGTCCGGCTCGACGCGCATGGCGGCGCCGGCCTCCAGGCCGTCGTTGAAGGCCGCGATGGCGCGATCGACCAGCAGCTGCAGCTCCTCGGGCGTGAGCGATTGCAGCACGTAGACCCGCGCCCGCGACAGCAAGGCCGAATTGACCTCGAACGAGGGGTTCTCGGTGGTCGCGCCGATGAAGGTGAACAGGCCGCTTTCGACATAGGGCAGGAAGGCATCCTGCTGCGCCTTGTTGAAGCGGTGCACCTCGTCCACGAACAGGATGGTGCGCCGCCCCTGCCCTTGCGCCACCTGGGCCACTGTAACGGCGTCGCGGATGTCCTTGACGCCGCCCAGCACGGCGGAAATGGCGATGAACTGGGCATCGAAGCCATCGGCCATCAGGCGCGCCAGCGTGGTCTTGCCCACGCCGGGCGGCCCCCAGAAGATCATGGAATGCGGCCGGCCCGATTCGAAGGCTACGCGCAGCGGCTTGTCCGGGCCCAGCAGGTGCGACTGCCCGACCACGTCGGCCAGCGTGCGCGGACGCAGGCGCTCGGCCAGGGGCACGTAAGGCCGATGGGCAGGATCGGCCGCGAAGAGATCGTTGCTCATTGGCAGCAGATGGGGGAATAAGGCAAGGGTTTCAAGACAGCATTACACCACGGCGGCCATGCCACAGTGGCCGGCCGAAGCCGGCCAGGACCGGACGCGCTCCGGCGTCCGCGCTTACGGCAGCGCTCAGGTCAGCTCCGGCGCCGCGAAGCGGCGGTTGGCCAGCACCGGCAGCACCTTGCGCGCGTGCGCCAGCCGTTCCGGATCGATCTCGGCGACCACCAGCGCCGGCCCCTCGCCCGCGCTGGCCGTCACCACGCCCAGCGGATCCACCACCATGCTGCGGCCGATGTTGCGCTCGCCGCATTCGCCCGTGGCGGCGATGTAGCAGGTGTTTTCCAGCGCCCGCGCCGTCACCAGCACTTCCCAGTGGTTTTCCTTGAGCGAACCGCGCACCCAGGCCGCCGGCAGCGCCAGCAGGTCGGCGCCGTCCAGCGCCAGGCGGCGGGCCATTTCCGGGAAGCGCACGTCGTAGCAGGTCATCAGTCCGATTTTCAGGCCGTCGATCTCCAGCAGCGGCGGGATCTGCTCGCCCGGCGTGACGTTGGTCGATTCCTTCATGTTGAAGGCGTCGTACAGGTGCAGCTTGCGGTACTCGGAAATGATCTCGCCGTCGCGCAGCGTGACCAGGGTGTTCCAGACGCGGCCGTCGCCCGTGGGCACGTGCACGCAGAACATGGTGGCCAGCCGCGAGCCCCGGCTGGCGGCGAGCAGGCGGGACACGAAGGGGCCGTCCAGCGGCTGGGCCGCCTTGAGCACGATCTGCGGGTCGGTGATGTCGCGGGCCAGGATGCCTTCCGGCAGGATCAACAGGCCGGCGCCGGCCTCGCGGGCGCGCCGCATCAGGTCCTCGCAGACCTGGGCGTTTTCTTCCCAGACGCGGCTGACGGCGAACTGGCCCAAGGCGACTTTCAGCATGGTTTTTCCTCGAAACGGAGTGGCGGCCGGGCGGCACCGCCCTGGCGGGCGATGCCTGCGCGACTGCGCGGCCCTCCATTGTCGCGCCTTCCGCCCCGAGACGGGCGTCTTAGGGAAACCCCCAGCTCCCGCTTGTAAATTTCTTTCACGATAATGAAAAAAAACAGATTTCCCGTAAATATTTTCCAAGACTGTCCACCAAGACCCGCCAGCGCCATGAGCATCCCCACCTTCCCCGCAGCCCCCCTGGACGTGAACGGCAAAGGCCTCGGCGCCTTCCCGGCCTCCTGTACCACCGCCGGCGTGGCGGACCTGGGCTGGAACCTGCTGGCCGAGGACGTCAGCCTGCCGGCCGCCGTGCTGTACGAAGCCCGCGTGCGCCACAACCTGCAGTGGATGCAGCGCTTCATGGAAGCCTACCGCGTCAAGCTGGCGCCGCACGGCAAGACCACCATGAGCCCGGCCCTGTTCCAGCGCCAGATCGACGGCGGCGCCTGGGGCATCACGCTGGCGAACGCGCCCCAGGTGCAGGCCGCGCACAACCACGGCATCCGCCGCGTGCTGATGGCCAACCAGCTGGTGGGCCGCGCCAACATGGCCATCATCGCCCGCATCCTGCGCCAGGATCCGGACTTCACCTATTTCTGCATCATCGACTCGCCGGCCAATGCCGCCCATCTGGGCGCCTACTTCGGCGAACAGGGCCTGACGCTGCCCGTGCTGATCGAGCTGGGCCCGGCCGGCGGCCGCACCGGCGTGCGCGACGACGCGCAGTTCCAGGCGGTGGCCGACGAGATCGCCCGCTGGCCCGCGCTGGCCCTGGCCGGCATCGAAGTCTACGAAGGCGTGCTGCAGGAAGAACAGGCCATCCGCGCCTTCCTGCGCCGCGCCACCGGCGCGCTGCGCGGCCTGGCCGAAGCGGGCCGCCTGCGCAAGAACGGCCCGGCGCTGATCTCCGGCGCCGGCTCGGCCTGGTTCGACGTGGTGGCCGAGGAATTCTCGAATCTGGACATCGGCGCGCCGCTGGACGTGGTGCTGCGCCCCGGCTGCTACCTGTCGCACGACGTGGGCGTCTACCGCTCGGCGGCCGAGCGCATCAACGCGCACAACCCCGTGGCCCGCAAGATGGATCCGGGCCTGCAGCCCGCGCTGCAGGTCTGGGCCTACGTCCAATCGCTGCCCGAGCCGGGCCGCGCCATCATCGCGCTGGGCAAGCGCGACGCCGCCTTCGACGCGGGCCTGCCCACGCCCGCGCAGCGCTACCGTCCCGGCCAGGCCGCCCCCGGCGCCGCTCCGGCGCACTGGAAGCTGACGGCCATGATGGACCAGCATGCCTTCATGCAGATCGGCGAAGGCGACGACATCCAGGTCGGCGACATGATCGCCTTCGACATCTCCCATCCCTGCCTGACGTTCGACAAGTGGCGCCAGGTCCTGCTGGTGGACGAGCAATTCCGCGTCATCGACGTCGCGGAAACATTTTTCTAAGAAGCGCCCCCTGCAGTAATGCGCCAGGCCCCCAAGGGGGCAAAACTTGGGACGGCCCGGCGCTTTCCTGAATCACGCGACAACTGTTTTTGACCCTCTGGAGAGAGACATGAACTTCCGCACCTCCCGGCGCGGCGGGCTGCAACGCCTGCTGCTGGCCGGCGCCATCGGCTTGACCACCCTGTCCGTCCCCGCCTTCAGCGCGCCGACGCCGGTCAAGGGAGGCACGATCTCGGTCGCCACCATCGGCGAGCCGCCGACGCTGGATCCGATGACCAGCACCGCCGACCTGGTCGGGATCCTGACGCAGCATTTCTTCGAAACGCTGTACACCTTCGACGCCCAGTGGAACCTGACCCCGCTGCTGGCCGACAAGATGCCCGAGATCAGCGCCGACGGCCTGGTCTACACGATTCCGCTGCGCCAGGGCATCACCTTCCACGACGGCTCGAAGATGGATTCGTCCGACGTGCTGGCCTCGCTCAAGCGCTGGACCGAGACCGCCACGCGCGGCAAGGGCGCCGCCAAGGTCATCTCCAGCATCGAGACGCCCGACGCCAACACCATCCGCATCACGCTCAAGCAGCCCTACTCGCCGCTGACCGCGCTGCTGGCGATGAACAATGCCGCCGCCGTCATCATGCCCAAGGGCAAGATCGCCCCGGTCCTGACCGAGATCGTCGGCACCGGCCCCTATCAGCTCAAGGCCCGCGTGCCGGACCAATACATCCAGCTGGTGCGCTTCGACGGCTACAAGCAGCGCGAAGGCGAGCCCGACGGCTACGGCGGCGCCCGCAAGCAGTACCTGGACGAAATCCGCTTCGTGCCGGTGAGCAACGCCAACACCCGCACCGAAGCCGCCGTGGCCGGCCAGTTCGACTACGTCGACTCGCTGCCGGTGGAATCGCTGGACAAGCTCAAGGGCGGCCGTTCCGACCCGGTCATGCTCAAGCCTTTCGGCTGGCCGCGCCTGGTGCTCAACACCAAGCAGGGCATCATGTCCAACCTGGCCGTGCGCCAGGCCGTGCAGCTGGCGCTGAACGAAGAGGACATGCTATTCGCCGCCTTCGGCAACAAGGAGTTCTACAAGCTCAACGGCGACCTGTACCCCGAGGGCTACCCCTGGGCCACGTCGCTGGGCGGCAAGGTCTACAACAAGGCCGACACCGCCGCCGCCAAGAAACTGCTGGACGGCGCCAACGTCGCCGACAAGAAGATCCGCATCCTGACCAGCCAGCAGTACGAGTTCCACTACAAGATGGCGCTGGTCGCCGCCGAGTACCTGAAGGCCGCCGGCTTCACGGTGGACATGCAGGTGGTGGACTGGGCCACGCTGACGCAGCGCCGCCAGGATCCGGCCGTGTGGGACATCTTCATCACCCACAGCGTGTTCCTGCCCGAGCCCGCCCTGATCGACTTCCCGTCCAAGGACGCGCCGGGCTGGTGGGACACGCCGCGCCGCGCCCAGGTCATGGATGCGTACAACCAGGCGCGCACCCAGGAAGAACGCGTCAAGCGCTGGGCCGACGTGCAGCAGGCCGTGTATGACGAGATCCCCTTCATCAAGGTCGGGGACTTCAACGCCCAGGGCGCGCGCTCGCCGTCGCTGCAGGGCACCAAGCCGGCGCCGTGGCCGTTCTTCTGGAATGCCTGGAAGAGCGCCAAGTAAGCAATACGCAGGGCGGCGGGCCGATCGGGCCGACGCCCCGCCCCTTGCGGGAATGCCCCGAGTTTTCGCCTTGATCTAGGACACCATCGTGTTGCGTTATCTCTTGAACCGGCTGGTCGGGCTGGTGGCCGTGATGTTCATCGTCGCGACCATCGTGTTCGTGATCATCCGCATCACGCCGGGCGATCCGGCCGCCGTCATGCTGGGCCCCCAGGCCAGCCAGCAGGACATCGACGCGCTGCGCGCGCAGCTCGGACTGGACCAGCCCTTCGCCGTGCAGTACGTGAGCTGGCTGGGCAAGCTGGTCCAGGGCGACCTGGGGCAATCCATCTTCATGAACAAGCCGGTGCTGTCGGCGCTGGCCGACCGCGCCGAACCCACGCTGCTGCTGACGCTGATGTCGCTCATCATCGCCAGCGCCATCGCGCTGCCGGTGGGCATCCTGTCCGCCGTCAAGCGCGGCACCACGCTGGACCAGTCGGTGCTGTCGTTCTCGATGTTCACCTCCAGCGTGCCCAGCTTCTGGCTGGGACTGTTGCTGATGCAGGTCTTCTCGGTGAAGCTGGGCTGGCTGCCCGTGGCCGGCTACGGCGGCCCGGACGCCTCGCTGGCGACGCGGCTGTCGCACCTGATCCTGCCGGCGGTGGTGCTGGGCCTGGTGAACTCGGCGCTGATCACCCGCTTCATCCGCGCCAGCATGCTGGACGTGCTGCGCGACGACTACGTTCGCACCGCCCGCGCCAAGGGCCTGCCGGAAGGCCAGGTGATCCTCAAGCACGCGGTGCGCAACGCGCTCATCCCCATCCTGACGGTGCTGGGCCTGACCACGGCGCTGCTGATCAGCGGCGCCGTCGTGACCGAGACCGTATTCGGCCTGCCCGGCGTGGGCAGCCTGGTGGTGTCGGCGGTGCTGCGGCGCGACTACCCGGTGATCCAGGGCGCGCTGCTGATCATCGCGGCGATCTACGTGCTGATCAATCTGTTCATCGACCTGCTGTATCTACTGGTGGACCCCCGCGTCCGCTATTGATGGAGGCCCCCCCGCAGCGCTGCGCGCTTCCCCCTCCAGGGGGCATGCCAACGGACCGGCAAAGCCGGCTCCGCGGCATCCCGATTGGGCCGCAGTTGCGCAGACGTTGTCGGTGACGCGTCGCGCTTTGGAGAATTGATATGACGAACGCAACAACCGTAAGCCCCGGCGGCGTGGACCGCTGGCAGGTGCTGCGCCTGCTGGTTTCGCGCAAGACCGTGCTGATCAGCCTGATCGTGCTGGTCGTGCTGATCGGCGCCGCGCTGCTGGCCCCCTGGGTCAGCCCCTACGACCCCATGAAGCTGTCCATCATGAACCGGCTCAAGGCCCCCGGCGCCGCGCACTGGTTCGGCACCGACGATTTCGGCCGCGACGTGTTCAGCCGCGTGATCCACGGAGGCCGGCTGTCGCTGACGGTGGGCTTCTCGGTGGTGGTGCTGTCCAGCGTGCTGGGCATCGCGCTGGGCCTGGTCGCCGGCTTCTTCCGCTCGGCCGACAAGATCGTCTCGCGCGTGATCGACGCCATGATGGCCTTCCCCGACATCCTGCTGGCCATCTCGCTGGTGGCCGCGCTGGGCCCGTCGCTGACCAACGTGGTGATCGCGCTGGGCATCGTGTACACGCCGCGCCTGGCGCGCATCGTGCGCGCCTCGACGCTGGTGATCCGCGAGCTGCCCTTCGTCGAAGCCGCCCGCGCGCTGGGCGTGCCGACCTGGCGCATCATCAGCGTGCACGTGCTGCGCAACCTGGTGTCGCCCATCCTGGTGCAGGGCACCTTCATCTTCGCCTACGCGATCCTGGCCGAAGCCGGCCTGTCGTTCCTGGGCGTGGGCGTATCGCCCGACATTCCCACCTGGGGCACCATGATCAACGCCGGCCAGCAGTACATGGGCTCGGCCGACTGGATCATGATCTTCCCCGGCATCGCCATCATTCTTTCGGTGCTGTCGCTGCAGCTGGTCGGCGACGGCCTGCGCGACGTGCTGGACCCGCGCCTGCGCAAGGAGCTTTGATCATGTCGGCAAGCACCCGAGACGTCGTGCTGTCCGTTGAAGGACTCAAGACCTGGTTCCACAGCCGCGACGGCGTGGCCAAATCCGTGGACGGCGTCACCTTCGACCTGGCCCGCGGCGAAACCCTGGCCATCGTGGGCGAGTCCGGTTCCGGCAAGTCCGTGACCAGCCTGTCCATCATGGGCCTCCTGCCCAAGCCCGCGGGCCGCATCGAGGCCGGCAAGATCCGCTTCCGCGACCGCAAGGGCCAGGAGCATGATCTGGCACGGGCCACGCCCGCCACGCTGCGGCGCATCCGCGGCGCCGAGATCGCGATGATCTTCCAGGAGCCCATGACCAGCCTGAACCCGCTGTACACGGTGGGCGACCAGATCGCCGAGGCCATCCTGCTGCACGAGGGCGGCTCGCGCGCCGACGCCCTGCGCCGCGCCCGCGAAATGCTGGAGCGCGTCGAGATCCCGGCGGCCGAGCGCCGCGTCAACGAGTACCCGCACCAGATGTCCGGCGGCATGCGCCAGCGCGTGATGATCGCGCTGGCCCTGGCCTGCAACCCGGCGGTGCTGATCGCCGACGAGCCGACCACGGCGCTGGACGTGACGGTGCAGGCGCAGATCCTGGACCTGCTGCGCCGCCTGCAGGCCGAGATGAACATGAGCATCCTGTTCATTACCCACAACCTGGGCGTGGTGGCCGAGATCGCGCACCGCGTGGCGGTGATGTACGCCGGCTGCGTGGTCGAGGACGCCGGCGTCTACGACCTGTTCGAGAAGCCCACGCATCCCTACACCCGCGGACTGCTGTCCTGCCTGCCCACTGCCGCCCTGCTGGCCTCGGGCGAACGGCTGCGCGCCATTCCCGGCAATGTGCCCAGCGTGCTGTCGCTGCCGGCCGGCTGTACCTTCGCGCCGCGCTGCCCGCAGGCCGACGACAGCTGCCGGCGCGACGTGCCCGAACTGATTCCGGTGCAGCCCGAGCACCGCGCGCGCTGCATCAAGGTGACCCCGCTATGAACGCCCTCTCCCACAACGAGAACGCCGCGACGCCAGCCCTGGAGCCGGCCGCCGCCGGCCGCTCGCGCCAGACCGCCGTCCGCGCCGCCGATCCGCTGGTTCGCATCGAAGACCTGAAGGTCCATTTCCCCACCTCGCAATCGCGCAACGCGCCCATGGTCAAGGCGGTGGACGGCGTCACCTTCGACGTGCCGCGCAACACCATCGTCGGCCTGGTCGGCGAGTCCGGCTCGGGCAAGACCACCACCGGCCGCGCGCTGCTGCGGCTGTTCGCGCCGACCGCCGGCCGCATCCTGTTCGACGGCCAGGACATCACGAACCTCAGCGAAAAGCAGATGCTGCCGTGGCGTCGCCGCATGCAGATCGTGTTCCAGGACCCCTACGCCAGCCTCAACCCGCGCATGACGGTGTCCGAGATCCTGGGCGAGGCGCTGGACACGCACAAGCTGGCGCAGAACCGCCGCGCGGCCCGCATCGGCGAACTGCTGGAACGCGTCGGCCTGAACGCCGATCACGCGCGCCGCTATCCGCACGAGTTCTCGGGCGGCCAGCGCCAGCGCATCGGCATCGCCCGCGCGCTGGCGGTGGAGCCTGACTTCATCGTGGCCGACGAGCCGGTCTCGGCGCTGGACGTGTCGGTCCAGGCGCAGGTGCTGAACCTGCTGCAGGACCTGCAGCGCGACCTGGGCCTGACGATGCTGTTCGTGGCCCACGACCTGGCGGTGGTGGACTACCTGTGCGACGAAGTCGTGGTGATGTACCTGGGCCGCGTGATGGAACGCGGCCCCACCAGCGAGGTGTACGCCCGGCCGCGCCACCCCTATACTCGCGCCCTGCTGTCGGCCGCGCCGGTGCCCGATCCACGCGCGCCGCGCTCGCGCATCCTGCTCAAGGGCGACATCCCCAGCCCGGTCAACCCGCCGTCGGGCTGCGTGTTCCGCACCCGCTGCCCGCACGCGACCGAGGCCTGCGCCGCGCCGCTGCCGCCAGCCGTCAACGTCGGACCGGGGCATCATGTGGCCTGTATCCGCCTCGGAGACCCCGAGCTGGCGGCCTAGCACGCGCCCCCCGATCCAGGACCCTGCCCATGAAGAACAACATCCGCGACATCGTTTTCCAGATCCGCAGCCGGCGCGACGACCTGAGCGTCACCGAGCGCAAGGTCGCCGACGCCATCCTGGACAACATCATCTGGAGCGCCAGCGCCACGGTCGACCAGCTGGCCGCCAAGGCCAGCGTCAGCATCGCCACGATCTCGCGCTTCGCCCGCACGGTGGGCTGCGAGGACACCCGCGACCTGAAGATGAAGCTGGCCCAGGCCAGCACCGTGGGCAGCCGCTTCCTGGACCCCACCGCGCCGGCCGAGGAAAGCACGTTCTACGCGCGCATCTACGCCGACATCGAAAGCACGCTGCGCGCGCACCTGCCGACCTTCACCGAGCAGCTGTTCGGCCAGGCCACGGCCATCGCGCACGAAGCGCGCATGATCTACGTGTTCGGCATGGGCGGCGCGTCCGCCGTGCTGGCGCAGGAAGTGCAGTCGCGGCTGGTGCGGCTGGGCTATCCCATCGCGGTCTACACCGACGCGGTGCTGCTGCGCATGGTCGCCGCCACGCTGGACGAGCGCGACGCGGTGCTGATCCTGTCGGCCTCGGGCCTGACGCCAGAGATCCTGGGCGCGGCGCGCATCGTCAAGCAGTACCGCGCCCGCATCGTCGCCATCACCGACGCGACCTCGCCGCTGGCGGAGATGGCCGACGTGGTGCTGCCGATCCGCACCGACGAGACCGATTTCATCTACAAGCCTTCGGCCTCGCGCTACGCCATGATGCTGGCGATCGACCTGCTGGCCACCGAGCTGGCCATGCTGCATCAAGAAGAAAACCGTGAACGCCTGCGCCGCATCAAGCTGGCGCTGGACGGCTACCGCGGCGGCCCGAACCGGCTGCCGCTGGGCGATTGAACCTGGAACAGAAGATGTTTGACACTCTCATACGCGACGTGCGCGTGCTGGACGGCAGCGGCCAGGCCGAATACCGCGCCAGCGTGGCGCTGGAAGGCGGACGCATCGCCGCCATCGGCGAGCTGCCCGGCGCCCAGGCGCGGCACCTGGTCGACGGCGACGGACTGGCGCTGGCGCCAGGCTTCATCGACGTGCACACGCACGACGACACCAACGTCATCCGCACGCCGGGCATGCTGCCCAAGCTCTCGCAGGGCGTGACCACGGTGGTGGTGGGCAATTGCGGCATCAGCGCCTCACCCGTCTCGCTGCGCGGCGAACCGCCGGATCCCATGAACCTGCTGGGCGCGCGCGAGGATTTCAGCTATCCCAGCTTCGCCGACTACACCCGCGCCATCGAGGCCGCGCAGCCGGCGGTGAACGTGGCGGCGCTGGTGGGCCACACCGCCCTGCGCAACAACCACATGGACCGCCTGGACCGCAGCGCCACCCGCGACGAGGTCCTGGCCATGCGCGAGCAGCTGCGCGAGGCGCTGGCGCACGGCGCCATCGGCCTGAGCACCGGCCTGGCCTACGGCTCGGCCATCGAGGCCGACACCGAAGAGGTCAAGCTGCTGGCCGAGGCGCTGGACGAGTTCGGCGCGCTCTACACCACGCACCTGCGCTCGGAGTTCGCCGCCATCCTGGAAGCCATGCAGGAAGCGTTCGACATCGCCCTGCACGCGCGCGTGCCGGTAGTGGTGTCGCACCTGAAATGCGCCGGCGCCGGCAACTGGGGCCGCACGAAGGAAGTGCTGTTCAAGCTGGAAAACGCCGGCAAGATGCAGCGCGTGGGCTGCGACTGCTATCCCTATTCCGCCAGCTCGTCCACGCTGGA
Organism: Achromobacter sp. 1011811831; assembly: GCF_059760905.1. NCBI lineage: Bacteria > Pseudomonadati > Pseudomonadota > Betaproteobacteria > Burkholderiales > Alcaligenaceae > Achromobacter > Achromobacter sp. 1011811831. The sequence continues at coordinate 11,318 of NZ_JCBANG010000063.1, read as the reverse complement.
CCTGAAGCAGGTCACGGACGAGTTCGACATCATCATCAACTGGTCCGTGCCGCACCCGGACCAGGCCGGCCGCAAGCTGGCCGAGATCGCCGCCGACTGGAACGTGACGCTGCTGGAAGCGGCCAGGCGCCTGCAGCCGGCCGGCGCCGTCTACCACAACATGCACGAGGACGATGTGCGGCGCGTGCTGTCGCATCCGCTCACTATGGTGGGCTCGGACGGCCTGCCCAACGACCCCATGCCGCATCCGCGGCTGTGGGGCGCCTTCCCGCGCGTGCTGGGCCACTACAGCCGCGACGCCGGCCTGTTCCCGCTGAACCAGGCGGTGCACAAGATGACCGGCCTGTCGGCAGCGCGCTACGGCCTGGTCGGACGCGGCCTGATCCGCGAGGGCTATCACGCCGATGTGGTGCTGTTCAATCCCGACACGGTGATCGACCGCGCCACCTTCGCCAATCCGGTGCAGGCGGCGGCCGGCATCGAGGCCGTCTGGGTCAACGGCGCCCTGTCCTATCTCCACGGGCAGCCCACCGGCGAACGCGCCGGCCGCTGGCTGCCGCGCAATGGCGACCTGCGCGCGAGCTTCGCGGCGGCGTCCTCTCCCACTCTCTAAGCAAGGAGCACATCATGAGCAATTCCTCCACCACCGACAGCAACGGCATCACCCGCTACGGCGTGGCCGGCGGCACCGGCCAGGGCGGCTCGCACATGCCCTTCGCGCGCGCCGTGGCCGCCGACGGCTGGCTGTACGTGTCGGGCCAGGTCCCCATGGAAAACGGCGAAGTCATCGAAGGCGGCACCGTGGCCCAGTCGCACAAGGCCATCCAGCAGGTGCTGGCCATCCTGAAGGAAGCCGGCTACGGCCCCGAGCACGTGGTCCGCTGCGGCGTGTGGCTGGACGACGCGCGCGACTTCCCGTCGTTCAACAAGGTGTTCAAGGAATACTTCGGCGCAAACCCGCCGGCGCGCGCCTGCGTGCAATCGCCGCTGATGGTGGATGCCAAGGTCGAGATCGATTGCGTGGCGTACAAGCGCCCCTGATATAGACCAACCTGTTCGACACGCGGGGCGCAACATGCGCCCCGCTTTTTTTTTGCCGGCCGCCGGCGCGCCCCACGATATTCATATCTATCTATTAACGATATTCATCAAATAAATAACCACTTTCGTTTCGAGCAAAAATTGAAATTTCGCCAATAACACTCATAAAAATCAGCTATTACTGATAAATACTAGAAAATTGCCTTATTAAAATTAGCAATCAGGCCTCAAAAAAATCATTTAAATAACGAATTAATTCTATTTATTGAACATTTGTCATTTGCTTATTAGGATGTCTAACGCAAGCCCCGCCAATGCACGCGGCCAATCACCTTGATTTTCCCAATCGCGCTCGCGGTCATCCGCGCTCGCGCCCACCGTCACATCAAGACGAGACGTAGCGCCCATGAGCAAAATCAACGCCGCATCCACCGTCGCAGCTTTCCCATCGTCCTCTTCCTATGCCTTCCAGGCGTTCCTGACCCCGCGCCGCCTGGCGTTGACAATCGCCGCCGCGCTCTCGCAGGCCTGGGTTCCCGCCCACGCACAAACGCCCACTGTGCTGACCAGCGGCAATGTCGGACCCGCCGCCCACACCCCCAACCCCTCCGCCTCGTGGACCATCAACAACATCCTCAATATAGGCAACACCGACGTAGGCACGATGAGCATCGCGGACGGCGGCACCGTCACCAACACCGGGCGCGGATCCATCGGCGAATCAACCTCGGCCGTCGGGACCGTGACCATCAGTGGCAATGCCTCCAGCTGGACCATAGTCAACGGGAGCCTGGCAATCGGTTTCAACGGCAAGGGCACGCTGCTGATCGATAAGGGCGGCAAAATGAGCGTCGGCACCGGCGCCACGATAGGCAGCGGCTCGTCCAGCGTGGGCGTCACCACTGTCCGGGATGCCGGGTCCCAATTGAACACCAACGGCAACATCACTCTGACGACTCTCGGCACGGGCACGCTGAACATCCTGAACGGCGGCGTCGTCAACATCGTGAACGGCACGGGCACTCTTACGATGGGCAACGCGGCGCTCGCCGGCATCTCGTCGACGCTGAATATCGGCGCGACGTCCTCCGATCCGCTAGATGCCGCAAGTCCCGGTACGCTGAACGCCGCGCGCATCACGATGAACCGCATCCCCGCCACCATCAATTTCAATCACAACTCATCGAACTATGTGTTCACGCCGATCGTGGCTTCCGGCGTGAGCGGCTCGCACGCGATCCATCAGATCGCGGGCACGACACAGCTGACCGGCAACAATGCCAGCTTCGCGGGCACGACCACCGTGACGGGCGGCGCGCTGGTGGTGGCCAACACGCTGGGCGGCAGCGCCATCGTCGAGAACGGGCAGTTCAGCGTGACCGGAAGCTTCAACGGCAACGGCACGTTGAATGGCGGGCAATACACGGTGCAAGGCAGCCAGACAGGCAACACCACCGTGAACGGCGGCCAATACACGTTGCAAGGCACTCAGACAGGCAACGCCACGGTGAACGGCGGCCAGTTCAATCTAAGCGGCACGCTCAACGGCAACGCCACGGTCAGCGGCGCAGGCAGCGTGGCCGGAACCGGCGCGATCAGCGGTAATCTGACCTTCACCAACGGCGGCACCCTGTCCGGCAATCAGGGCGCCACGCTGTCCGTCACCGGCGCGATCAACCTGGCCAACGACACCGTCGTCAACGCCGCGCTGGGCGCGGCGTCCACGACCCCGCTGTTCTCGGCCGGCAACGGCCTGACGCTGGGCGGCACGCTCAACGTCACCGACCAGGGCGGCTTCGGCGCCGGCGTCTACCGCCTGTTCAACTACGGCGGCGCGCTGACCAATAACGGCATGACCCTGGGCACGATGCCCACGGGCGTGAATGCCAGCAACCTGATGATCCAGACCTCGGTCATCGGCCAGGTCAACCTGGCCTCGACCTTCGGCATGCCGCTGACCTTCTGGGATGGTTCCAACGCCGCCCAGCGCAACAACAATGTCGTCGATGGCGGCACGGGCGCCTGGCGCGCCGACGGCTTCAACTGGACCAACGCCAGCGGCGCGCTCAACGGCCCCTATCAGCCGATCCCATCCTTCGCCGTGTTCCAGGGCGCGGCCGGCACGGTGACCGTCGATCAGTCCGTCGGCGCCATCGGCGTGACCGGCATGCAGTTCGCCACCGACGGCTATCTGGTCCAGGGCGACCCGGTTGCCCTGCAGGGCCCCGCCGGCCAGAGCACCATCCGCGTGGGCGATGGCACCTTGGCCGGCAGCGGCATGACGGCCACCATCAGCTCCGTGCTGACCGGCGCCAGCCAGCTCATCAAGGACGACCTGGGCACCCTGGCGCTCTCAGGCAACAATCTGTACACCGGCGGCACCGACGTGCGCGCCGGCACGCTGCGCATTTCCAGCGATGCCAACCTGGGCGATGCCTCTGGCGGCATCGCCATGACCGGTGGCATGCTGGCCACCACGGCCAACTTCGATACCGGCCGCACGGTCACAATGACGCAGAACGGCCAGTTCAATGTCGCGTCAGGCACCACTCTGGGCCTGCTGGGCGTCGTGTCGGGGAACGCCGACCTGATCAAGCTCGGCGCCGGCACGCTGCAATTGGGCAGCGCCGCCAATGCCTATCGCAATACCGTGGTGCAGGCCGGCACGCTGATCGGCAACGCGGCAACGATTTCCGGCAGCGCCAGTATCGCCTCCGGCGCCACCCTGAACTTCAACCAGGCATCCGACGCGTCCTATGCTGGCATCGTGTCCGGCGCGGGCGCGGTCTCCAAGACGGGCGCGGGCGCGCTGACCTACACAGGCAACAGCGCCGGCTTCACCGGCACTACCACGGTGTCTGGCGGCTCGCTGGTCGTGGCCGGCCAACTGGGCGGCAATGCCGTGATCAACGGCGGGACGATCACGGTGCAAGGCACGCAAGGCGGCAACGTGACCGCCGGCGGCGCGGGCACCGTGATGGGCGCGGGCGCTATTGCCAATAACCTGGCTTTCTCGAGCGGCGGTGTACTGACGGGCAAATCGGGACAGACGTTGACGGTTGGCGGTAATCTGGCGCTGGACAATGCGACCACCTCCAATTACGCGGTCGAAGCGCCGCTGGCCAGTGTCGGCGGCAACCTGACCCTGGCCGGCACGCTCAACGTGAGTTCGCAGAGCCCGTTGGGCCTGGGCCTGTACCGCGTGTTCAACTACAACGGCTCGTTGATCGGCAATGCCGGCTCGATAAGCATCGGCAGCGTACCCAGCGGCATGCTCGCGAACCAACTCGAAGTGCAGACCGCCGTGCCGGGCGAGGTCAACTTGGTCTACTCTGGCGGACAAACCTTCCGCTACTGGGATGGCGGCGATCCTGGCCTGTACAACAACAGCGTGATCAACGGCGGCTCGGGGGTTTGGACTGCCGATTTGAGCAATGCCAGCTGGACCCTAATCAACGGCACGCCCAACAACATCTACAACCTGGCTTTCGCCGTGTTCCAGAACGCGGCGGGCACGGTGACGGTGAACCAGTCCGCCGGCGCCGTGGGCGTGACCGGCATGCTGTTCGCCAGCAACGGCTACCGCATCCAGGGCGACCCGATCACGCTGCACGACACCGGCGGACAGACCCTCATTCTCGTCGGCGACGGCACGGTGGCCGGCAGCGGCATGACCGCCACCATTGCGTCGGCGCTGACGGGCGCCAGCCAATTGGTCAAGGACGACCAGGGCACGCTGGTGCTGTCGGGCAATAACCTGTACACCGGCGGCACCGAGGTCCGCGCCGGCACGCTGCAAGTCTCCGGCGACGCCAACCTGGGCGATGTCGCCGGCGGTATCACCATGAGCGGCGGCACGCTGGCCGCCACCGCCAGCTTCGACACCCGCCGCGCCGTCACCCTGACGCGGAACGGCCAGTTCAACGTCGCCGCCGGCGCCACGCTGGGCCTGTCCGGACTGGTGTCGGGCGCCGCCGACCTGATCAAGCTCGGCGCTGGCACGCTGCAATTGCGCGGCGCGGGCAATGCCTACGGCAACACGCTGGTGCAGGCCGGCACGCTGATCGGCAATGCCGTCACGATCTCGGGCAATATCGGCAACGCCGCCACGACGGTGTTCGACCAGTCCGCCGATGCCAACTACGCCGGCAACATCGGCGCGCTCGGAGGCGTCAGCGGCGCCATGGTCAAGCAAGGCGCCGGCAATCTCACGCTGGCCGGCAATTCGGCGCTGAACTGGTCGGTGCAGGCCGGTACGCTGACCAGCGCGGCCGAGCGTTTCAGCGGCAACGCCAGCATCGCCGCTGGCGCCGCGCTGGCCTTCAACCAGATCGCCGACGCCGCCTATGGCGGCACGCTGTCCGGCGCGGGCGCCTTCATCAAGACCGGCGCCGGCACCCTGGCCTATAACGGCGACAGCTCGGGCTACACCGGCACGACGTCGATCAGCAGCGGCACGCTGCTGATCGGCGCAGGCAGCGGCAATGCCAACGCCGCGCTCGGCGGCGCGGTCACGGTGCAGAGCGGCGCCACGCTGGCCGGCCATGGCGCGCTGGGCAGCGGCGCCGGGACCGGCCTGACGGTGGCTTCGGGCGGCACGGTCTCGCCCGGCAATGCCGGCATCGGCACGCTGACGGTCAAGGGCAACCTGGCCTTCAACGACGGCGCGCGCTACAGCGTGCAGACCGATCCGACCGGCAGCGGCGCCGATCTGATCCACGCCACCGGCACGGCGGCCCTGGGCGGCGGGTCGGTCGCGCAGATAGGCCAGGCGGGCAACTACGGGCTGCGCTCGACCTACAAGATCCTGTCGGCCGACGATGGCCTGTCCGGCACCTTCGGCAGCGTCACGTCCAACTTCGCGTTCCTCGATCCGAAGCTCACTTATGACGCCAACAACGCCTATCTGACCCTGACGCGCAATAACATCAGCTTCACCTCGAATGGACTGACGCCGAACCAGAACGCGGCCGCCGGCGCCGTGGACAGCATCGGCTTGGCGGCCAACAATCCGCTGTATGACGCGGTAGCGTTGCTGCCCAATGATTCGGCAGCCATCCACCGCGCCTTCGATCAGCTGTCCGGCGAGATCCACGCTTCGGCCAAGACCGCGCTGATCGAGGACAGCCGCTATCTGCGCGAAGCGGCCACCGACCGCATGCGCGCAGCCTTCGGGGACGCCAGCGCGGCACCCGCCATGGTGGCGGCCTATGGCGATGGCGGCGCGCTGCCGGTCGCGCCCACGGCCGACCGGCCCGTGGCCTGGGTGCAGGGCTTCGGCGCCTGGGGCAACATCAACGGCGACGGCAACGCCGCGCGCATGACCCGCTCGATCGGCGGCTTCGTCATGGGCGCCGATGCGCCGGTGGCTGGCTGGCGGCTGGGCGCGATCGCCGGCTACAGCCGCAACAGCTTCAACGCCAGCGACCGTTCATCCTCGGGCACCAGCGACAACTACCATCTGGGCCTGTATGGCGGCACGCAGTGGCCGGTGGCCAGCGGCAAGCTCGGGCTGCGCGCCGGCCTGGCCTACACCTGGCATGACATCGGCACGCGCCGCGGGGTCGCCTTCGATGGCTACTCCGACAACTTGAAAAGCAGCTACAGCGCCGGCACCTTCCAGGTTTTCGGCGACCTGGGCTACCGCGTCGACATGGGCCGCGTCACGGTCGAGCCGTTCGTCAACCTGGCCTACGTGAACCTGGGCACGGGGCGGTTCAAGGAAAGCGGCGGCGCGGCCGCGCTGCAAGCCGACCGCCAGAACACGCACACGACCTACTCGACACTGGGACTGCGCTCGTCGGCCAAGTTCGAGCTGGGCGGCAGGGAGGCCACTGTACGCAGCGCCCTGGGCTGGCGCCACGCCTTCGGCGATGTCACGCCCTCGTCCACGCAGGCGTTCAGCGCCGGCAATGCCTACGCCGTGACGGGCGCGCCCATCGCCCGGAATGCCGCGCTGATCGATGCGGGCGTGGACGTGAACGTGGCCAGGAACGCCACGATCGGCCTGTCCTACAACGGCATGCTTGCCTCGGGCGCCCAGCAACACGGCGTCAAGGCGAACTTCGCGCTGCGCTTCTGAGTCGCCCGAAAAAAAACAGCCCCGCGGTTCTTCGCGGGGCTGCCTGGTGCTCGTCGCGGCGGAAAACCCGCCTCTACATCTTGACCACGTCCACGCCCTTGGGCGCGGTGAACTGGAATTCCTTGGCGCCGATCGACGGATTCGGCGTGATGCCCGACAGGTCCACCCGCGTGGTCTGGCCGAAGGAATCCAGCAGTTCGACGCGCGCCGGCAGGTTGTCCTTCAGGCCGATATCCACGCGCGAAAAACCGGCGTCGGCGTTGCGCGGCTTGGCGCGCAGCCAATCCAGGCCGTCCTTGGACGGCAGCGCCGACACCTCGAACGACTGCTCCAGGGAACCCGAGCCGAACAGAATCGCGGCGGGCGAGGTGCCGATGGCGGCATCGACCTTGCGCTCGGTCACCTGCAACAGGTCCGGATCGTATTGATAGACCTTGGCGCCGTCGGAGATCACCAACTGTTCATAGGGTTTCTGCACCGCCCATTTGAACTTGCCCGGGCGCTGGAACGAGAACGTGCCCGTCTGCGCCGGCTGGGTGCGGCCCTGGGCGTTCACCGTGTATTGCGAAAACGAGCCGGTGGCCGCGTTCACCTTGCCCACGAAATCGCGCAGCTGCTCCTGCGCGCTGGCAGCCGCGGCGGGCGCGGATGCCAGGGCCGAAGCCATGCACAGGACCGCCGTGGCGGCCAGGCCTTGGAACATCTTCATCATGCTTCCTCTCGGGCTGCGGCCGGCACCAGGATGTCCCGGTTGCCATTGGACTGCATCGCCGACACCATACCCGATTGCTCCATCTGCTCCAGTAACCGGGCCGCGCGGTTGTAACCAATCCGCAGATGACGCTGCACCAGCGAGATGGACGCGCGGCGGTGCTTGAGCACCACTTCGCAGGCCTGGTCGTACATGGGGTCCGATTCGGCGTCGCCGCCAATGCCGGTGACGCTGCCCGCGCCTTCCGCGCCGTCGCCGTCCAGGCCGCCCTCGAGCAGGCCTTCGACGTAGTTCGGCTCGCCCTGGGCCTTCAGGCTCTCGACCACGCGGTGCACTTCGTCGTCGCCAACGAAGGCGCCGTGCACGCGCACCGGCAGGCCGGTGCCCGGCGGCATGTAGAGCATGTCGCCCTGGCCCAGCAGGGTTTCGGCGCCCATTTGGTCAAGAATGGTGCGCGAGTCGATCTTGGACGAGACCTGGAAGGCGATGCGGGTCGGGATGTTGGCCTTGATCAGGCCGGTGATCACGTCCACGCTGGGGCGCTGGGTGGCCAGGATCAGGTGGATGCCGGCGGCGCGCGCCTTCTGCGCCAGGCGCGCGATCAGCTCTTCGATCTTCTTGCCCACCACCATCATCAGGTCGGCCAGCTCGTCGATGACCACCACGATGGTGGGCAGCGGCGCCAGCGGCTCGGGCTGGTCGGGCGTCAGCGAGAACGGATTGGGGATGGGTTCCTCGCGCTTGATGGCGTCGCGGATCTTGGTGTTGTAGCCAGCCAGGTTGCGTACGCCCATCTTGCTCATCAGGCGGTAGCGCTTTTCCATTTCGCCCACGCACCAGTTCAGCGCGTTGCCGGCCTGGCGCATGTCCGTGACCACCGGCGCCAGCAGGTGCGGAATGCCTTCATAGACGCTCATTTCAAGCATCTTCGGGTCGATCAGGATCAGGCGGGTGTGCGAGGCGTCGGCCTTGTAGAGCAGCGACAGGATCATGGCGTTGATCCCGACCGACTTGCCCGAGCCGGTGGTGCCGGCCACCAGCAGGTGGGGCATCTTGGCCAGGTCGGCCACCACCGGATTGCCGGCGATGTCCTTGCCCAGCGCCATCGTCACCACCGAGTGGCTGGCGTGGTAGGTCTGCGAACCCAGGATTTCCGACAGCTTGACCATCTGGCGGCGCGGGTTGGGCAGCTCCAGGCCCATCAGGTTCTTGCCGGGTATGGTTTCCACCACCCGGATGCTGACCAGGCTGAGCGCGCGCGCCAGGTCCTTGGCCAGGTTGACGATCTGGCTGCCCTTGACGCCGGTGGCCGGCTCGATCTCGTAGCGCGTGATGACCGGGCCGGCCTGCGCCGCCACCACGGTGACGGACACGCCGAAGTCGGCCAGCTTCTTTTCGATCAGGCGCGAGGTGAATTCGATGGTCTCGGCCGACACGGTTTCCTGGTTGGGCGGCGGCGGATCGAGCAGGCTGATGGCGGGCAGGTCGCCCTCGGCGCCCGGAGGCGGGGCGAAGAACAGCGACTGCTGCTTTTCCTTTTCCACGCGCTCGGACTTGGGCACCACGGTGATGGCGGGCTCGATGCGCACGGGCTGCTCATGGACCAGTTTTTCCTGCTTGGCCACCACCTGCTCGGTGCGCACGGCCTTGGCCACTTCACCGACCTTGCGGTCCTCGCGCGCGGCATAGGAGCTGCGCACGCGGAACACCATGCCTTCGATCCAGGCGCCGACCCGCTCGGCGATGTTCAGCCAGGAAAACGAGAAGAACAGGCTCAGGCCGATGGCCAGCATGACCAGGAAGGCCAGCGTGCTGCCAGTAAAGCCGATGCTGCGGCCGATCAGGTCGGCCAGGGTGTGGCCGATGACGCCGCCCGCGCCGCTGGCGTGCTCGGACGCGCCGGGCAGATGCATGCCGCGGCTGGGCAGGCGCAGGGCCTCCATGCCGAGCGAGCCGACCATCAACAGGAAGAAGCCGATGCCCTCTTCCCAGTGGACGCGGGGCAGGACTTCGGGTTGCTTACCATTGGTAACTTTAAGTTGGCTGGCCAGGCGGCGGTAGCCAGCCCGGACGCGGTGCAAAAGCAACACCACCCACCACCAGGCGGAAAATCCGAACAGATAAAGCAGGATGTCGGCCAGATAGGCGCCCAGCATGCCGCCGCGGTTGTGCACCGCGCCGGCGGGCACCGAGTGCGACCAGCCGGGATCGGCGGCGTTCCAGGTGGCCAGCACCAGGGTCAGCCAGGCCGCCAGGGCGGCGAAAAGGATCCAGCGGGCCTCGCGCAGCAGCGAGGATAGTCGTGTCTGCAGCGGGGAAGGTCCGTTGCGGGTATTGCGCGAGGCGCGTGGAGAGGCATTCGAGATACGCGGCATGCGGCTCATTATAATTGGGCGTCAATCTAAAGATACCTGCCCATGTCCACGCCTACCTCCACGCCCAAGCACGCTAAAGTTTTGATACTTGGTTCCGGCCCCGCCGGTTACACGGCCGCCGTCTATGCCGCGCGCGCCAATCTGAACCCCGTACTTGTTACAGGTCTGGCCCAGGGCGGCCAGCTCATGACGACCACCGATGTCGACAACTGGCCGGCCGACGCCGACGGCGTGCAGGGTCCGGACCTGATGCAGCGCTTCCAGAAGCACGCCGAGCGCTTCAACACCGAAATGCTGTTCGACCACATCGCCAGCGTCGACCTGTCCAAGCGCCCGTTCACGCTGAACGGCGACGGCGGCAAGGTCTACACCTGCGACGCGCTCATCATCGCCACCGGCGCCTCGGCCAAGTACCTGGGCCTGCCGTCCGAAGAGTCCTTCATGGGCCGCGGCGTGTCGGGCTGCGCCACCTGCGACGGCTTCTTCTACCGCAACCAGGACGTGGTCGTGGTGGGCGGCGGCAACACCGCCGTCGAGGAAGCCCTGTACCTGTCGAACATCTGCCGCAAGGTCACCCTGATCCATCGCCGCGACAAGTTCCGCGCCGAGCCCATCCTGGTCGACAAGCTGATGTCCAAGGTCGAGAACGGCAACATGGAGCTCAAGGTCTTCCATACGCTGGAAGAAGTGCTGGGCGACGACAGCGGCGTGACCGGCGTGCGCGTGCGCCACGTCGACACCGGCGCCACCGAGGACCTGAAGGTCACCGGCGCCTTCATCGCCATCGGCCACCAGCCCAACACCAGCATCTTCCAGGGCCAGCTGGAAATGAAGGACGGCTACATCGTCACCAAGAGCGGCCTGTCCGGCATGGCCACCATGACCTCGGTGCCCGGCGTGTTCGCCGCCGGCGACGTGCAGGACCACGTCTACCGCCAGGCCATCACCAGCGCCGGCACCGGCTGCATGGCCGCGCTGGATGCCCAGCGCTGGCTGGAGAGCGAAGGCCAGTAATGAAAGGCAGCAAAGTCGGCCTGGCCGACCTGAAGCGCCTGAAGAAGGACCTGGAGGCCGAGCGCCAGCGCGCCACGCTGGCCCGCGCCTCGGC